>NZ_JAVHWZ010000003.1 GCF_035607555.1 Candidatus Bealeia paramacronuclearis
GACGATGTTTACGCGAAAGGGTCCTACACAAACCGAGCGCCTGGAACAAGTACCTGGCTAAACGAATGTATAACATACCATGGAGAAAAGTTTCGAAAAGCTTTTTGCCCCATTGATGATCAAATCTTTTTTGCCGGCGAACACACAACTATCTTGGATTCCCTTGGTACAATGGAAGGGGCTGTCGAGTCAGGAGAACGCATGGCGAGGTTTATTGCGAAAGTCATAGATGAACACTATGGTGGGCTGAGGAAGACTAAGGAGGAATCGAGATGACAAAGGTTTGGTTTATTACGGGATGCTCAAAAGGATTTGGACGCGCATTAGTAGAAGAGCTTTTAAAAACAACGGACGCTCAGGTGGTCGCAACAGCTCGAAATCCTGAGGTTCTCAAAGATCTTCAAGATCAATATGGAAAACGTATTCTTGCGCTGAAATGCGATGTAACCAACACACACGACATTCAAAATGCGGTTGAGCAAACTCTCGTAACTTTTTCAAAAATTGACGTCCTTGTGAATAATGCCGGATATGGTTTATCGGGCGCTTTAGAAGAATGTGCGATAGATGATATTCGCTCTGTTTTCAACACAAATGTTTTTGGTCTTATCACACTCACACAAGCGATTCTTCCCATTATGCGCGCTCAAAATTCAGGTCATATTCTCAACGTTTCCTCAATTGCAGGCCTTGTGGGCATGGCCGGTGCAGGAATTTATTGTGCCACGAAATTTGCGGTCGAAGGATTGTCGGAATCATTGGCCATGGAAGTGGCTTGTTTTGGAATTAAAGTCACAATCATTGAGCCTGGCCCCTTCCGGACCGATTTTGCAGGAAGCTCCATAGTTATGTCACCTGAATATCCCGCTTATCGAGAGGGACCTGCGGCACTTTCTCGGGAAAGGTTACGTTATCTTCATAATACACAACCTGGAGATCCTATCAAAGCTGCACAAATCATGATTCAGATTACTGAGATGAAAGAGCCACCATTGAGGATGCTTTTAGGAAATTCTGCCGTGGATAGATTTTCTGAAAAACTCAAACACGAGACCGAGATTTTCCAAAAACATGAAGATCTGTCCCGTTCTGCTGATTATAATTTAAACGCAGCATGAAAGACATTTTATGACAACATTTAAAATTGGAACTCGCGCAAGTCCTCTTGCTTTAGCTCAAGCGCATTTAGTGAGAGATGGCCTTACCCATCGGCATCCCTATCTTTTAGGACACATTGAAATTGTGCCGATGACAACGAGTGGGGATACAATTCAAGATCGCTCCTTAATTGAACTTGGGGGGAAATCCCTTTTCACTAAAGAAATTGAAGAAGCCCTTTTAAAGGAAGATGTCGATATTGCGGTTCATTCTCTTAAAGATATGCCTTTTGAACTTCCTGAAGACTTGACGATTGGTGCCGTGATGGAACGCGAAGATGTGCGTGATGTTGTGATCACCTCAAATGGAAAATTCTTGAAAGACTTGGAGCCGGGATCTAAAGTTGGAACTTCCTCCTTAAGGCGGCAAGCCCAAATCCTTCATCGCTATCCTCATTTTGAGGCGGTGCCCATTCGTGGAAATGTGGGGACACGTCTTCAAAAGATAGAGGAAGGCTATGCAGATGCGACTCTTTTGGCGTTGGCGGGATTAAATCGTCTTTCTCTTGCTCATTTAGCAACGGAGATTCTCTCTGCGGAGGACATGATTCCCGCCGTGGGGCAAGGGGCGATTGCTATTGAATCACGCAAGGGAGACCGTCATACACAAAAACTTTTAGAAGCCCTGAATCACAGAGAAACATGGCTTGCGACTTTGGCTGAGCGTGCGTTTATGCGCGAGATCGAAGGCTCGTGCCGCACACCTTTAGGCGCTTATGCAGAAGTTCATGGAAGCGAGCTTTACATCAAAGGATTTATCGCCTCCCCCAATGGACAAATCCTCATGCTTCACCATGAGAAAGGGGCGGTGACACGGGCTCAAGATTTGGGTAAAGACCTGGGAATTGTCCTGAAAAAGAAGGCCCAAGAATGCAATATTTCTTATTAACCCGTCCTCAAGAAGATTCTGAAAGGCTTGTCCCTTTCCTTGAAATGAAGGGTTATACGCCCATAATAGAACCCCTTTTACACCCCGTCTATCTTAAGGATTTCATTCTGACACCACCAGAGCTTCAGGCAATTATTGTGACAAGCAAACACGCTTTGAAATCACTTGAGGCCTCTCAGAAATTAGCATTATTTGAAAAAACGCCTCTCATTTGTGTAGGAGAAAAAACGGCAGAGCTTGCTAAAAATCTGGGAATTGAGACAGTTCTGGGGAAATGTGAAAACGGGGATCAACTTCTCTCCTGGATCCAAAAGAACGTTATTCCGGAGCTTGGATCACTCCTCTATCTTCATGGTGATGTGGTGAGGCAAGATTTGAAATCCGCCATTAGCCCTCAAGGATACCGTGTTCAGGCTCAAAAAATCTATGAGATGAAAGAATCTCAAGCGCTTTCGCCGAAAGTCTTAGATCTTTTCCATCGAAAAGTTTTTCAAGGGATTGCATTTTTTTCTCCACGTACAGCAAAAATATTTGTTAAGATCTCAAATAAATTTAATTTATATGAGAAATTTTCAACTGTGCATGCGTTTTGTTTGAGCCAATCCATTGCAAACGAAATTAAATCTATGCCGTGGCAGGGGGTTGAAATTACTAATTCCGCCACAGAAAAATCATTAATGGAGCTGTTATGACAGAGTCTCAAATCTCTCACGACGATATTCTTTCACCACATGAGGGATCTCAAAAACAACAAAAGCAGAAGACAAAAACTCCTAAGCTATTTTCTAAAATCCTTGTGCTATGCCTTTTAGTCCTCATCTTTGTGATTTTCATTGGTGTTTTATGGGAACGCTATCTTGAGCCGAAGTTCAAGTTTGAAAATGTTGGGGGAGGAAGTCAATCCACTGCGGAAGCCTTCTCATTGGAACCTATTATCAAAGAAACTCCGCTTTCCACGTTTGAAGGAGAGCATCCACCCGCGGAGCCTGAGAGTTCTACAAAAAACCCTTTAATGACTGAGCTTCTAGAGACTCTTCGCGCTCATCTAGCTTTAGAAAAAAATGAGGCCGGGGAAATTAATATAAGTGCTCTTCAGCAAAGCATAGATCAATTGAGAAAAGGGGAATTCGCCGTTAAATCCGCTCAAATCTTAAGCGCTGTTGAAAAAGGAATTCTCTCACTTGAAGAATTCAAAGGGTTTATAGCACGCCATCCTGAAGGTGCATCTGAGCATTTAAAAACAATGATGCTGTCTTTGGAAAATGTTTTTTCTTTTGAAGACCTTTATGTGGCGGCAAAAACAATCCCAGATTCAGTATCCTCCGAGGGTGATGCCCACCGCTTTTTTGACAAAGTAAAACATTGGGTAAAATCCCTTGTTAAAGTTGAAAAAGGGAACAACACACCGTCAAGCGTATATGAAGAATTTCTCAAGGCTCTTGAAACACAGGATGTTGAGAGATGCCTTGCGGTTTATGAAAAATTGTCTCCAGAATTCCAGAAAAATACGAAAGACATCTATCATCAATTGCAATTCAAAGAGGCTCTTCGACAAGAGCAACGACAATTATTTCTCAATCTCATTGCGGGAGAAAACTAACAAGTGCGCATCGTTTTATATTTCCTTCTCACGTTAGCTATTGGTTTTGCCACCTTTTGGTTTTATGGTCATCCGGTAAAAGTATCCTTTGAAGGATTTAATTATCATATCACAACATCGCTTAATGTTGTTATTATTGGAGTGCTTATATCCAGTTTTCTCTTGCGATTCTTATATGGTGTACTTCACTGGATTTTCTTTGTTCCCGTACGCCTTCAAGAGGCCTGGAAGGGGCATAAATCCCTCCAAGATCAAAAAAACTTTGTTTCCTTCTTTTTAAATGTAATGAATCATGAAGTTCAGGGCGCCCTGGCTGATGCAGAAAAGGTTAAAGGTTATCACAATGAGGACCCTGTTTTCATCTACCTTTTTGGAAGGGCTCTTTTGAAATCGGGAAAAACTCAAGAGGCTCAGCTCTTTTTTGAAAGCGTCATTCAAAATCCCAATTTAAAACTCATAGGGCTTTCAGGACTGGCTTATTTAAAGCTCCAGGAAAAGGATCTTTTAGGAGAAAGAGCGACTTTGGAAACCCTTCTTGAATTGCAACCTCAGAGTATTTGGATTTTAAGACGACTTTATGAAAACTTAAAAACCTCTCAGGACATTAAAAAGGCCAAGGAATTATTATCTCGCCTTGAAGATAAGGGCTATTTGGAAGAGGCTCAAACAAAAACAGAATGGGCTCATCTTTATTTTCTTGAAGCTCAAAGCTCTCAGTTGAGTGATACAGAAAAAGGAAAGCGTTTGCGGCAGGCTCATTTTCTCAATCCCAACTCTAATGAGATTGCGATGAATCTGGCTGAGGCATTGAAGAAAACAGGGAAAGTGCGTCAAGCCTTGGATGTGATGACCACTACTTGGAATAGCGATCCGTCTCAAAAACTGGGGGATGCTTATGTGAGGCTCCTGGGGAACATGAGCCCTTTGGAAATTTATGAAAACCTGAAAAAACTATGTCAAAAGAATTCTCAGCATCCGGAGTCTTTGTTGCTTTTAACGCGCTATGCCCTTTTTGCAAAGCTCTGGGGGGAAGCAAAAGAACATCTGCTAACGCTCCTTCAAATTAATCCCTCACTTGAAGTATACCAGCTTTTGGCCCAACTTGAGATTGAAGGATATAATCAAAAAGATCAAGCTTATGAGTGGCTAAAAAAGGGACTGGAAGTTGCGGCGTAAAAGTCCGCTTTGTAATTTTACGGTTATTGATGATCCAACCCTTGACGATCATTTCTAAGCAATATATACAAGTTTTCACCTGTGGCGGAGTAGCTCAGGTGGTTAGAGCAGCGGAATCATAATCCGCGTGTCGGGGGTTCGAGTCCCTTCTCCGCTACCATTTCCCATTATTTCCTATCTTCCAGCTTTAAAATGAAGTGCAAGAGAATTAATGCAAAAGCGTTTTCCCGTGGGTTTGGGACCATCTTCGTTCAGACCCAAGCGACGCTCAAATTCCTATATACGCTCCTTCAGAAGTTTGTTCTCCTGCATAAACATTTGTATTAAAATATCTTTCTTGCTCGTGCCCTCTTTATGAAGGTTTTGCCCCTCATTTTAAAGACTTTTTTTAACACCTAGGGAGTTATGAGCTTACAATCAAATCTCACAAGGGCCTACGGTTGTGGTCGTGCGGGGACGGGCGAAAAGATCTTGAGAAGTCATTTTTATATCTTCTAAAGTCACTGCCTCAACTTTTGAGATGATATCTTCAGGATCCAAGGGGCGACCATAGATAAGCATTTGTTGGGCCAATTGTTCACACCTTCCCGAAGTGCTTTCCAGTGCCATCATAAGGCCGGTTTTAAGTTGAGCCTTGCTGCGATCTAGTTCTTTTTGAGAAACAGTCTTAGAGAAATCCTCAAGCACGTCATCGACAACAGGGCGCAATTCCTCAAGCTGATGAGCGCCTGTTCCTGCATAAATTCCAAAAAGACCAGTATCTGTAAAGGGGCTGAAAAAGCTATACACGGAATAAACAAGGCCCCGTTTTTCGCGTACTTCTTGGAAAAGGCGTGAAGACATACCGCCGCCTAAAAGCGAGGAAATGAGAGAATAAGCATAATAATCCGGATGATCATAAGGAATGCTTTCAAAGCCCATCACAAGATGTACTTGTTCAAGCTCAGGACGGAGATTAGAGCAGGTCCCGCCTTGATACAGAGCCTGTTCAAACGCCTGAGGGGTATGACCTGGCAACCTCTCAAAGATAGATTCGCATTGTGAGACGATCTCATCATGATTGATGGCGCCTGTGGCCACAAAAACGCTATTTTTAGCACTATAATTATTTTGAAT
Organism: Candidatus Bealeia paramacronuclearis; assembly: GCF_035607555.1. Classification (NCBI taxonomy): domain Bacteria; kingdom Pseudomonadati; phylum Pseudomonadota; class Alphaproteobacteria; order Holosporales; family Holosporaceae; genus Candidatus Bealeia; species Candidatus Bealeia paramacronuclearis. The sequence continues at coordinate 5,939 of NZ_JAVHWZ010000003.1, forward strand.
ATGATCAAATAAATCTTCGGGACCAATGGCGCTCACGGTTTCAGCCGAGCCTAAAACTGGTCTTCCTAAGGATTGATTAGGAAAAGCCGTCTCTTGGAAATAATCAAAAATTATATCATCTGGCGTATCATAAGCTTGGCCAATTTCTTGAAGAATTACGTCCCGTTCGCGGGCAATTTCATCTTCAGCAAAGGTGGAGTTTTGCAAAATGTCGCCGATGATTTCAAGTGCCAATCCCGTGTCTTGACCCAAAACACGCGCATAATAAGCTGTATTTTCACGAGAGGTGTACGCATTTAAATGGCCGCCCACATTTTCGATTTCCTCGGCAATTTGAAGGGCTGTTCTTGCCTTTGTCCCTTTGAAAGCCATGTGCTCTAAAAAATGAGCAATTCCGTTTTTGGGAGCTGTTTCAATGCGACTTCCGGATCCTACCCAAAGCCCTAGTGCCGCCGTTTGAACTCCCTCAAGCTTTTCGGTCACAATTTGAAGGCCATTGGATAATGTAGAAATGTGAATGGACACGAAAGGACCCCTTAATTTCAGGATTTACGAAGAAAGAAAAATGTCATGATTGTCAGAGCAAGAGCTAGCGCAAACCACGTGAGTGCATAATGGATATGTTTTTGAGGGTCATTTTTACCCAAATTTGTCAATAAATGTGGATACAATCCGTCTTGAGGCGCATCAACAGCGATATAAACAGGCAATAAATCATGTCTCCAAAATGATTTGAGATCTGCATAATTCATGGTATGCCAAGCGCCTTTTGAATTGGGTGGGGTGAACCAACCGGTGTCTTTCAAATAATTGCGAAGAACACCTTTGACTTCAACGGGACCTCGGGGTTTTTGGATGCCTTTAGGAGAGGGTGTCCATCCACGATTAATAGCAATAATTTGACCATTCGCCAATTTGAGAGGGGTTAAAATAACGACTCCCGCGCGGCCTTGATGAGTTTTAGCTAGAAGAGAAATTTCAAAGTAATGAAGATATTCTCCCCGAACAATCACAGGTTGAAAATCCGTATATGTTTTTAAAGTTTCAAATTCAGTGGGAGGACGATTTAGAGTAGCCTGAAATTGTTTTTGAATAACACTCACTTCTTCGTAACGACTCAATTGCCAAAAACCAAGCCCCAGGAGTCCACAAATAAAAACCCCTGGGAGAAAAAATTTTAGTGAGAAAATTCGGCTCAACGGCCTGAACCCCACCAGTAAATACAAACAAAGAGGAAAAGCCAAACTACGTCTACAAAATGCCAATACCACGCAGCCGCTTCAAATCCAACGTGGGACTTGGGCGTGAATTGTCCGGCTTTTGCGCGAAACCAGCAGACGATCAAAAAGATTGTTCCAATGATTACGTGAAGTCCGTGGAATCCGGTGGCCATATAAAAGTTGGAGGAAAAGACATTATCCTTAAATCCAAATTCTGCATGGGCATATTCAAAGGCTTGAACAGAGGTAAAGATCAGCCCTAAGAGAACCGTAAATCCAAGGCCTTGCAAAACCATTTTGCGATGCTCTGGATTTGTAATTTCATGGTGCGCCCACGTAATGGTTGTGCCCGAAAGCAAAAGCAAAAGCGTGTTCAAATACGGCAAATCAAAAGGGTTAATGGGTTCAACACCTTTAGGTGGCCAGATGCCGCCAATTTCAGGAGCAGGAAAGAGGCTTGAGTTGAAGAATGACCAGAAGAAGGCCACAAAGAACATAACTTCGGAAGTGATGAAAAGCGCCATTCCCATGCGCAAGCCAAACTGAACTTGAGGTGTATGATGCACGCGAGTTTGTGATTCTTTCACCACATCGCGCCACCATGCAAACATAGTGAAAAGAACCATGGCAAGACCCAGACCTGAGACAATCAGGCCATAACCATGCATAAAAAGGACAAGCCCCACCATTGTAACAAGGGCGGATAACGCCCCCACAATCGGCCAAGGACTTGGGTCTACCAGATGATAGGGGTGATGTTTTTCTGTCATGGTTGCTCCACTCATTTTGTTTGACTCCCTTCGTTTTCTTTTGTCTTCATCCACCACATCGTAAAGTTCGGAATGCCATCCGGACCAAATGTGGGGTGCTCTAATTTATTCCAGTATGCTATATAATCTTTACTGCGATGGCCAATAGGAATTATCAAATGATGCGCTAAAAGTGAACGATCAAGGGCACGAATCGCTGTGATTAAATCTTTTCGTGATCTGGCCGCCGTTACATCATCGCACAGGGCATCAATGGCAGGACTCTTAATACCAGGGTAATTACGGGTTCCTGGTGCATCAGCAGCGAGAGAACTCCAGTAATATTTCTGCTCACTTCCCGGAGAAAGCGTGTGTCCCCAAAAGCTGATGATCATGTCATAATCTTTATTGACCCGGCGATTTTCATATTGGGCAGAATCCACAGTGCGGACATTGGCTTTAACACCTAAAAGTCCAAGATTCCGAGAAAAAGCCAGGGCTACCTTTTCATTGGCAGGGGAATTCAAAAGAATTTCAAATTCAAAGGGCTTGCCTGTTTTTTCATTAAGAAGCTTGCCATCTTTTGTAACCCAACCAGCCTCTGCCAAAAGACGTTTGGCTTGCCTTAAATGTTCGCGAATATTACCCGAACCATCGGTTGTGGGAAGTTTATACTCTTCCGTAAACACAGCGTTGGGGAGTTTCTCTTTATATTTTTCTAAAAGAGCCAATTCTTCACCTTGAGGTAACCCTTTGGAAGCCAGTTCTGTATTATCAAAAAAACTTAAAGTTCTGGTTAAGGTTCCATAATAAATATTTTTATTGAGCCATTCAAAGTCAAAAACATAGGCTAAAGCCCGCCGAACTTTCTCATCTACAAAAAGAGGATTGCGTATATTGAAGGCAAACGCATTCATGCCCACTTGGTGACGATGCGGGATTTCGACTTTGCTGACACGTCCGTCTTGAATGGCATGAAAATCATATTCTTTGATCCAAGCGCTGGGATCTGTTTCTTCCCAAAGATCAATCTCGCCAGATTTAAAGGCTTCAAATGCAACCGTTGTGTTGCCAAAATATTCGAATCTGACTTGATCAAAATTATAAATGCCTTTGTTGACGGGAAGGTCCTTCGCCCAATAATTATCGACCTTCTGATAAACAATTTTTCGCCCTGGATCGATTTCCGAAATTTTATAAGGACCACTTCCTAAAATAGGTGTAAGTCCTGTTTTTTCAAAATCGACCGTTTTGAAATAATGCTCTGGTAAAATAGCCATAAGACCGATAATGAGAGGCATTTCTGCATCATACTGGCCATCGATTTTTTTAAATGTAAATTTAATTTGTTTATCATTTAAGATCTCAACCGTATCAACTTTCACAAAGAAAAGTTTGCGGCTGGGATTCCCACGATCTCTTTGGATTTCAAGAGAAAATTTGACGTCATTCACCGTAATGGGTTTTCCATCATGCCATTTGGCTTTGGGGTTCAGTGTGTAAATAACCCAGGAGCGATCTAGCGCCACGTCAACGCTTTCAGCAATCAGTCCATAAAGCGAAAATGGCTCATCTGGGGAGCGTTTTAAAAGACCATCAATGGTGAGTTCGCGGACGCCTGCAGCAGCTTTGCCTTTGGTGATGAAGGGGTTGACGCTATCAAAAGTTCCCACCAATCCCATGCGGTATTCACCACCTTGAGGTGCTGTGGGATTGACCACATCAAAGTGCTTAAACTCTTTTCCGTATTTCATATCTCCATGCATAGCAATGCCATGTTGCGCTTCTGCTTGGAGATGAAAACTACACAAACTCACACCTACCAAAAGATTTCGTAATAACTTCATCCGTTAACTCCTTAAGCTGTTCCACCAACAGTCAATTTTGAAATTAATAAAGTGGGCTGTCCTAACCCCACCAAAACGCTTTGTCCTTCTTTTCCACACATCCCAATTCCAGGATCAAGACTGAGATTGTTTCCAATCATAGAAATACTCTGCATGACCTCAGGTCCACTCCCGACCAAAGTCGCACCTTTGATGGGGCTTGTGATTTTTCCGTCCTCAATTAAATAGGCTTCAGACGTGGTGAAAACGAATTTTCCTGAGACAATGTCAACTTGCCCGCCATTAAATCCCGCTGCATAAATTCCATTTTTCACGGAAGAAATAATATCATCCGGACTGTGTTTTCCAGGTAACATAAATGTATTCGTCATACGTGGCATGGGGGGATGAGCATAGCTTTCACGTCGCCCGTTTCCAGTTGACGTTTTTCCCATCAGTCGTGCATTTTGACGATCGAGCATATGCCCCATCATTATTCCGTCTTCAATCAGGGTGGTCCGGGACGTAGGTGTTCCCTCATCATCAACGGTCAGATTTCCATGAGCATGGTCCAGATCTGTGACATTGCCGGAATCAATGACGGTCACACCTGGGGCTGCAATGCGTTTTCCCATGGATGCTGAAAATGTGGATTGGCCCTTGCGGTTAAAGTCGCCTTCAAGGCCATGGCCGACCGCCTCATGAAGAAGAACGCCGGGAATTCCGGATCCCAAAACTACAGGCATTTCGCCAGCCGGCGCGGGTCGAGCCTCGAGATTCAAAAGGGCTTTTCGCAAAGCTTCATCAGCTTGAGGCTTCCACGCATTTTCTACCAAGAGATTTTCATAAAGGAATCGTCCTCCACGGGTGACATAGGCCGTTTCAATTTTTCCATTTTTCTCGACGGTCACCAAAATTGTAAGCGCGACCATGGGGCGATATTCATGGGCTAAAAATCCATCTGCTCGCAAAATCGTTACGACTTGCCAGGATCCCCTCAAATTGGCTCTGATCTGTCGCACTTGAGGATTTTGTGCCCGGACATAATGATCGAGCTCATTTAAAAATGAGATCTTGGCTTCAAAACTCATTTGAGACAGTGGATTTTGATCGGTATAAAACTTCTGATTGGTTTTCGACGGACTTACATCATAAGTTCCGCCTCCCCCCAAAGATTGGACGGATTCACAGGCGCGCTTCAAGGTGCTTTCTGAAATCTCAGAGGCATGCGCATAAGACATGGCCTCCCCCAAAACACCTCTTAATCCAAAGCCTTGATGAGAATCGTAACTCGCAGCTTTGAGAGTTCCATCATCCAAGGAAAAAGATTCGGAAGATTTATGTTCCAAGAAAAGTTCGCCATCATCTTTGCCATTTAACGCTTGATTAAGAAGACGTTCCGCCTGGGTAGGATCCAAATCAAAGGATTCAAAAAAATAGTTCGGGTTTTGAAAAGGTGACATTGCAACCTCTTGAGTGCATTCTATAGACAACAGTTCTACTCATTTTGAAAAAAAATGCAAATTGAATCCCATAAGTCTCTTGAGAAATTTTATCGCTTCGGCTTATTATGCGCCCATAATAATAAATTAGCGGACGGTTGCTCATGCGAGGCATATTGAAAAAAACATTACCTTTCCTTTCTTTCTTAGGGGTTACCCTTCTTTCCTTCGGCCTTTTCGCTGACTATCCGCGCCCTTGGGAAATGACTTTTCAAGAACCTGCGACGCCAGTTATGGAGAAAATTCACTCCTTTCATAACTTATTAATTTGGATTGAAGGCGGAATTGCGATTTTCGTGATCAGCCTCCTTCTCTATGTGATCTTTAAATTTAGAGCTTCCAAAAATCCAGTTCCTGCAAAATTTTCTCACAATACCCTGATTGAAATTATTTGGACTACGGTTCCTGTTATCATTCTCATTGTGATTGCGATTCCTTCATTCAAGCTTCTTTATTTCATGGATGTGGTTCCAAAGTCTGAGCTCACCATTAAGGCCACAGGACATCAGTGGTATTGGAGTTATGAGTATCCCGATCAAAAAGTGTCCTTTGATAGTTTTCTCATCGAAGACGATAAACTCAAGCCAGGTCAAATGAGGCTTCTTGAAACTGACAACCATGTCGTTGTGCCTGTAAATACCAATGTTCGTGTAATTACGACCTCTGCCGATGTTATTCATAGTTGGGCTATTCCTTCTTTTGGTGTCAAAAGAGACAGCGTTCCCGGACGTCTTAATGAAACTTGGTTCAATGTCAAAAAAGAAGGCCTTTATTATGGTCAATGTTCAGAACTGTGTGGAACAAAACATGGTTTCATGCCCATTGTAGTTGAGGCCGTCTCCCCTGCAAAATTCCAACAATGGATTGCGATGAAAGCTCCACCACCGCCTCCTGCACCAGTTGCAACACCAGCAGCCGTAACTCCATCTGTTCCTACTTCCCCCGTTGAAGCTAAACCTGCAGCTGCTACAGCGCCTCAAACAACGGTGCCAACGCCTGCTCCATCCTCTCCTCAAGAACCTAAAAAATAAGGGAACGTATCATGTCCGCTACGATCGCCGATCATTCTGCACACAACTCCCACGATCATCATCCCACAGGGTGGCGTCGTTGGTTGTTTTCCACCAACCACAAAGACATTGGAACTCTCTACATTATTTTTGGCGCTATTGGAGGGATCATTGGATCAACATTCTCCTTTCTGATTCGTTTGCAATTGGCTCATCCGGAAGGCCTTATTTTTGGCACCAATTACGATCTTTATAATACGGTCATCACCCTTCATGGACTTTTGATGATTTTCTTTATGGTGATGCCAATTTTAATTGGAGGATTTGGAAACTGGTTTGTGCCGCTCATGATTGGTGCACCAGACATGGCATTCCCACGTTTGAACAACATTAGCTTTTGGCTGATGGTGCCCTCGTTGACACTTTTGATCACTTCATTTTTCATTGGAAACGGACCTGCTATTGGCTGGACACTTTACCCACCCTTAAGTGGTCCTACAGCAACACCTGGTCCTGCTGTGGATTTCTGTATTTTATCACTTCATTCAGCGGGAGCATCCTCTATTTTGGGATCTATTAATTTTATCACCACAATTTTTAATATGCGTGCGCCTGGAATGACGATGCACAAAATGCCGCTTTTTGCATGGGCAATATTAGTGACATCCTTTCTGCTGCTCTTATCCGTTCCTGTATTGGCAGGAGGATTAACTATGCTTTTGACAGACCGGGGATTTGGAACAAGCTTCTTTGAGCCTCAAGGTGGAGGAGATCCTGTTTTGTTCCAACATCTTTTTTGGTTTTTCGGACACCCCGAAGTTTACATTATGATTTTGCCAGCCTTTGGAATCGTGTCTCATGTCATCTCCACTTTCTCTAAAAAGCCTATTTTTGGATATTTAGGAATGGCATATGCCATGGTTTCCATTGCAGTTGTGGGATTCGTTGTTTGGGCTCACCATATGTTTACAGTGGGCATGGGCGTAGATGCCAATGCATACTTTACAGCAGCCACCATGATTATTGCGGTCCCCACAGGTATTAAAATCTTCAGTTGGCTTGCGACTATGTGGGGAGGATCTATTCGATTTGATACTCCCATGCTTTATGCCGTTGGGTTTATCGCCGTCTTCACATTAGGTGGCCTTACCGGAATTACACTTTCAAACGCCAGTATGGACATGTCCATGCACGACACCTACTTCGTCGTTGGTCACTTTCACTATGTGCTTTCTTTAGGGGCGCTCTTTGGAATGTTTGCAGGATTTTATTATTGGATCGGAAAAATGTCAGGCCGCCAATATCCGGAAAAATTGGGAAAACTCCATTTCTGGATTACATTTGTGGGTGTGAACATGATTTTTATGCCTATGCACTTTGCCGGACTTTCAGGCATGCCGCGTCGTATTCCAGATTATCCTGAAGCCTTTGCGAAATGGAATATGATTTCAACAGCCGGTGCCATGATCATGATGGTTTCGATGCTGCTCTTCTTCTTCATCATTTTCCGGACTCTCCGCTATGGCAAACATGTAGGTGATAATTACTGGGGCGAGGGAACCAGCACACTCGAGTGGACCGTGGCATCTCCACCGCCTTTCCATACGTTTGAAAAACCACCTGTGATTTCGTAAGGACATGTCAGCATCAACAATTGGTTATGGTCAAGAACAAGGATATGACACAGAGGCGGGGACTTTTTTTGCCCTTTTAAAACCTCGTGTGATGTCCTTGGTGATTTTCACAGGCATCGTGGGTCTTGTTTTGGCCCCAGGGCACATTCATCCAATCTTGGCACTGGATTGCCATTCTTTGTATTTCCGTAGGCTCAGGCGCTGCAGGGGCCATTAATATGTGGTATGACCACGACATTGATCAAATTATGAAACGTACCCAAGGGCGTCCCTTGCCCCAAGGAAAAATCAGCCCAGATATGGCCCTTGGATTTGGGGTTGTGTTGGCGATTGCGTCCGTGGGGGTTATGGGTCTTCTTGTGAATTTTATGGCCGCTATTTATTTAGGAGCGGCCATTCTCTATTACGTTTTTGTCTATACGATGTGGCTTAAAAGAACGACGCCTCAAAATGTGGTGATTGGTGGGGCCGCAGGTGCATTCCCGCCCTTAATCGGATGGGTAGCGGTGACTGGAAACGCAAGTCTTGAGGCCTGGATTTTATTTTTGATTATTTTTCTATGGACACCACCTCATTCTTGGGCTTTGGCGCTTTATCGCAATGAGGATTATCAAAACGCAAACGTGCCCATGCTGCCTGTTGTTGCGGGGAAAAAATCAACGCTTATTCAAATTTGGATTTATACGTTTCTTCTTATCGGATCCACTCTCTTGCTTTACAGAGAAGGATTTATGGGAGCCCTTTATTGTGTCTCAGCTCTGATTTTAGGATTGGGCTTTTTGATTGCCAATTTATACCTCTCCCTTTCGAAAAGCCCAAAAGCCCCTCTCAATGTTTTTTTCTATTCTATTTTTTATCTTTTCTTCTTGTTTGCAATGATGGGGGTCGATAAATTTACACTATGATAAAAAATAGAATTTCTCCCCAATCCTCCCGAAACCGCGCCCTCTTGTGGGTGCTTTTGGGGGTGTCTCTTATTTTTTACGCAGCCTCCTTTGTGCACATGGGATCTTAAAGGGTGAATGAAGCCAATAAAAAAACCTTAATTATTCTTGTGATTTTGACTTTGGGAATGTTGGGCATGGCTTTTGCGTCTGTTCCGCTTTATCGTATGTTTTGCCAAGTGACAGGATTTGGAGGCACCACCCAAAAAGCCGTCGTCTTTCCAGCCCGGGTTACCGATCGCATCATTACGGTCCGGTTTAATGCGGACACCCACCCTGATTTGCCTTGGGAGTTTAAACCAATGCAAGGGGAGGTGAAAGTGCGGGTGGGAGATGTGGGTTTAGCTTTTTATCATGCGAAAAATCTCAATAATGCCCCTGCGGAAGGTATGGCCACTTATAACGTCACTCCCAATAAAACGGGCATTTATTTCAACAAAGTGGAATGTTTTTGTTTTGAGCGCCAACATCTTGAGGCCTCTCAAGAAACAGATTTTCCCGTACAATTCTTCATCGATCCAGCCTTTGCAGATGATCCCGCAATGAAGGATGTTGATACCATCACTCTTTCCTATACATTTTTTAAATTAAAGGGCAGTTAAGTGGAAAATTTAACCCGTTGTTAATATTTTTTTTGTAGAGTCAAAAAAAGGCTTAATTGAATCATAAAATCAGGAGAAATCAATGAAATCGTTCTTTTTTATAGCCCTTATTGGAATTGGCCTCAGCCCTTCTGTGAGGGCTGATAAAAGAGTTACAGTGAATCTTGAAATTAAAAACGATTCTAACCACGATGTTTTAATAAAACTTGATGATCCAAATCCAGTTTGTTTTGTTATTCAACAGAGTGACATAAATCACGTTATTTCAAAGAAAACTTCGAAAATAATATCAATTTCATATAGCACTGATGAATATAATAGAATGAGTGGGGATTGCGATATGGATATTTCTTTTTGCACTCAAGGGGCCGAAAACTTCTGTTCTGAAAACGACTTTGAACTTGATCTTCTTGATGGATGTCTCTTTGCAAATGAGGATGTTTATAATAATCAAACACCTATACATTATAGCCTTGGAAATAAAGATTGTACAGGTAATCCTCGAAAAACACAGGTAACGTTTACCAATAATTCAAAATTGAAAAAACATACTCTTACTCAAAAAGCTCAAGTACCCGAAAAACATAAGCCATAGGATTTTGAAAAGAGCGACTTGTGATGACAAGGAAGTCGTTTCTCTAAATCTTTTGAGCTGTCGCGTCATTTTTAAGGAAATTCTGAAATAAATTCATCATGACGATGTTGGAATTGTGGTCTTAAAAAATAATATGAAATTTTTTTAAAATTTTTGAGATACTGACCGGAACGGCAGCGTAGCCAAATAAATTCAACATAATCATTCAAGGGCAGGCTGTTTTCTGTTTTTCACGAACTCGCCAGACCTTGAAAAAACTCTCCCCTCGTTTTTTCTTAAAAATTCGACTATAGTTTCTAAAAAAATGTGGGGAAGCTTATGTCGACACAAAGATCACTCGCGCTTGATGATGCACTTTTGCAAGAGCAATTAATTTCCAAAGATCAATTGGAGATTGCGCTACTCGAGTCTAAAAAAGAGCAAAAAACGATGGAGCGCGCGCTCATTGATTTGGCGTTTATGACAGAGCGGGCCCTAACCACTTTTCAGGCCGAATTGGAAGGCATTGAGAATTATGATTTCAAGCAAGCTCTTTTAGACGCTGATCTTATTCAAAAAATTCCCCGGGAGATTGCCGAATCTCAACTGGTTTTGCCCCTAACTCTTGAAGACGATGTCTTGCGTTTGGCAATGGTGGATATTCATAATCTGCCAGGAATTGATGCGGTTCGGTCCAACTTTTCCCATGTTAAACACATCCAGCCAGTTTTGGTTTCGGAAACAGACATTTTGTCCGCTATTGATCGGTATTATGGATATGAGATGTCGATTAATGGTCTTTTGCGTGAAATTGAAGGAGAGCCTTTAAAAGCAGCCTCTTCCGCACAAGATTACGTGAATCCAACCGTACGTCTTTGCGATGCCATTATTTTGGATGCGATTAAATTGGGCGCATCTGATATTCACTTTGAGCCAGAAGGGTCTTTCATCCGTCTTCGTTATCGGATTGATGGTGTTTTAACTCAAGTAAGAACCCTTCATGTCTCTTATTGGCCGGCTATGTGCGTTCGTCTCAAAATCATCTCCGAGATGAATATTGCCGAATCTCGAAAACCACAAAATGGGCGTTTTAGTTTTTACATTGGCCCACGTGAGGTTGATATGCGTGTCTCCTCCCATCCCACTGTGCATGGGGAAAATATAGTTATTCGAATCTTAGATAAAATGAATTCTCTTATGAATTTGGAGGAGTTGGGGTATTCTGATACGATTATCAGTCGTATCAAACAATCTCTCAAAAAACCGGAGGGAATTTTTATTATCACGGGCCCTACGGGATGTGGAAAAACAACATCTCTTTATTCGCTTTTAAGCTATATGAACTCTCCGGAGGTCAACATTATGACCTTGGAAGAACCTGTTGAGTATCGCCTTCCTTTAATCCGCCAATCTCAAGTGCGTGAAGATGTAGGGATGTCCTTTTCTGAAGGTGTTCGTTCGATTTTAAGACAAGATCCCGATATTATTCTCATCGGTGAAATCAGAGATTCGGCAACGGCCCAAATGGGACTCAGGGCTGCGATGACGGGGCATCAGGTTTTTGCAACACTTCATACGAATGATGCTTTTGGTGCGATTGGCCGTTTTGAAGATTTAGAGCTTTCCCCGAGTATGCTTTCTGGAAATTTAATTGCGATTATCTCTCAGCGTTTGATTAGGAAACTTTGTGATCACTGCAAAATCCCCCACACACTCTCGCTCTCTGAAGCGGGACTTTTAAAAGCCAATCCCGGCCGGGAAATTTTTGATGCGGGCGGATGCGAACACTGCCGAAATACGGGATATAAAGGGCGTATGGCCGTGGCTGAAATTTTGCCATTCGATGAAAAGCTCGATGATCTTGTGGCCAAAAAAGCATCCCGTCTAGAGATCAAAGAGTATGCCATGTCGAATGGATTTGTCTCTCTTGCGGAAGACGCCAGACGTCGTGTTTTGGAAGGGTATACAAGTCTTCAAGAGGCTTCAAAAGCGGCGGATCTCCGGGGAGCGTAATGGCGCAATTTCACTACAAAGCCCTCCACCCTTCAGGAAAAGTTCAACGGGGTGTTTTGGAAGCCCAAAACATTTATGATCTCTCCCGTCTTTTAGAAAAATCAAAAATCACCCTCATTTGGGCCAAAGAACGTAAAGAGAAATTTCTAGATTTTCACTGGAATCGTAAACCCAAAACCCGAGATTTGATAGAGTTCTCATTTCAGCTATCTCGCCTTCTTGAGAGCGGTGTTCCCCTTTTGGAAAGTTTACAAGAAATTGCGACTCATTTGGGGGCCTCCCCCCTTAATGATACAATTGTCGAGGTTGTTCGCGATGTGGAAAGCGGGACATCATTTTCGGACGCTTTGCAAAAACACGATCAGCTCTTTGATGAAGTGTTTTTAGGTCTTGTGAATGTGGGGGAGAAAACGGGAAAGTTAGTGCCCCTTTTAAAAGACATTTTAACGCATCTCCAATGGAAGGAAAACATCAAACATGACACACAACGTGCTCTTCGTTATCCCTTGCTTTTAGGCACGTTGATGATAGCAGCCGTCATTACACTTTTGGTGATTCTTGTCCCTCAAATGGTCCATTTTTTAAGTTCCCTGGGCGTAAAGCTTTCAAGGTCAACCCAAATCTTGATGTCTACAACGTATTTTTTAACCAGCTATGGAATTTATTGTGTGGTGGGTTTGGGATTCCTTTTTTTAGGAACTTCCCGTTTATATCATCGGTCAAAATATATGCGCATGAACCTGGAAACACTTCTTTTAAAAGTTCCACTTTATGGCCCTTTTTTAAGAAAAATGGCTATTGAAAAATTCTCCCATGTTATGGCCATCACGTTTCGAAATGGAATCGATATTTTGGAATGTTTGGAAGTCTCACGCACGATTATTCCTTTTGCTCCCATCCAAGAAGAAATTGCAACCATTCAAAGGGCTGTGGCATCAGGACAATCCTTATCACAAGCCATTTCTGAGTTCTCGCGTCTGTCACCTTTGACGATCCGCATGGTTAAAATCGGGGAGCAATCAAGCTCTCTTTCCGATGCACTTACCCACGTGCATGAGTATTATGCCCAAGATATTAAAAATGAAATCGATCGTTTGATTGCACTTCTCGAGCCCGCTCTGTTGTTGATGGTGGGTGCTGTAATTGCGTGGATTGTGATGGCAATGTTTTGGCCCCTTTATGAAGCCTCTTCCCATTTGGAGGTTTTTTGATGAAAAAGACAGCCTCTTGGATACTTTTTATTGGGGAAGCTCAAGTTCGCCTTTATGAAGCAGGATTAGAGGGAGTTTTTCTAAAATTGAGCTTGAATGTATTGTCCGAAAAATCAAAGCTTGATGAAATTTTAAAATCATCACCTCTCCTTCCTCTGCGGATTTTAATTGAAACCTCGTCCTTACAATTTCAGTCAGAGCCACTTCCTAAGCTCTCACTTTGGGACAGGCTCTCTTACCTTAAGCACAAGCGAGAGCTTTTGGATGAGACCATAACGCTTAAAGACGTACGGTACGAAAAAGACACCGTGAATTCTTCTTATATGAAGCCCTCCCCTTGGGGTTCAGGATGGATTGAGGGACTTCCTATTCCTTATGAAGGTATTTATTTTTACCCTCTTGAGATGATGGAATATGGAGTATTTTTGGATCAAACTCTCAAAGACAAAGCGTGGATGTTTGTAGGATCTTTGGAGGCAGGGTTTTTAACTCAAATTATTTATGATTCCGGGAAAATTCTCCTGTCCCGTCTTACAAAATTGCCTGAGACGTTGAACGCAACTGAAGTTCAGAATTTCATTTCAAAAGATCTCCAGCAGACCTTTTCTTATCTCAAAAAGAAAGGGGTTTTGCACGTTTCTTCTCTTGAAGGTTTTACCTCTTTTCAAGAGTGTCCACCTGAAAATCATCTGAAACCTCTCTCTTTAGACCAGGACTCTCTAATTTCTTTTCTTGGGTGGTGGTCTTCTCGTAAATCTTCAAAATGGCAGTTTTTTCCAAAAAACTCTCAAACGTATAATCCCAAGACGATTCTTTATCTGGTCAAAAGCGCAGGTATTGCTGCAATTCTTTTGGGCTTCACAATAAATGCTTATCTTCTTCAAAATCTTTATGAGGCATCGGAAAAATTATCAGCCCTTGAGATGCGTTTGGCGCAATTAAATTATGAAGAAACGCATTTGCGGGAAGAAACAGAAAATCATGATATCCCCCTCATGAAACATGTTCTTGAAAGGTATGATCAGATCCAAAATCAAACACTTGCTCCCCTTTCGGATTTGGAGGCCATTGCCACAATCATGCCAGAAAATCCCGAGCTTGCAATTCTTGATTTTCATTGGGATGTTCCTCAAAATCAAGAAGGATCCATCCTTCTTCTTCATGTGAAAGTGAACGAAGATGAAAATCGGGAGATTATTGCAGATCTCTTTCGAGATTTTAAAGACTCTCTAGAAGAAAAATTAGGACAAAAAAATATCAACGTGCTTAAAGCCCCCTTTAATCGCGATGCAGAAGGGTTGTTTTCAGGGTCGACCAATCAAAGGGATCATCATCATTCAGAAGAAGAGGCTTTAGGTCTTGTTGAGGTCAAATGGCCATGAATTTTTTTAAAATCCACCAACGACTTTTCACGTTTTTTGGACTCTCCATTGTGGGTTTTTTGGGGATGACTTTGTATTTAGAATCGTGGTCTCAAGAGAAAGAAGACTATCTTCAACAACAAAAACAAACCGAGCAAAGACTTTTGAGTAACATTCGCGAATTAAAAGCAGAGGTGGCATTTTTAAAGGAGCATCGGACGCGTTTTGAAGCCCTTCTTCAAAAAGGCTGGCGCAAACCTTTAGAACGCCAAAATGCCGCCCAAGCTATTGAGGAATTGGCGCAAACCCATCATCTCAATCAAGTGGATTATGTTTTAATCCCCTTGAGTGGAAAAAGTACCGCACTCCCTGAAGGCATTCGTGGACATCAAGTCCATTTGAAATTCTCAGGGGTTTTGGATTCTGATGTTTTCCAATTCATAGAAGACCTTCCTTTGCGTCTTTCAGGACACACAATGCCTACGTCCTTAAGCCTTTTGCGAGAGGATCTTCTTAATGAAGAGAGTCTAAATGAGTTAGTCTTAAATAATAAACCTAATTTTGTACGCGGAGAATATACTTTCAATTGGGTCACAGATGCGACTGCGGATTAAAATAATGAAAAAAAGAATTATCCTCATCAGTTTTTGCTCACTTCTGCCCTTTCCCCTTTTTGGAGTGGCAGACTTCTCCCTTCTTTTTAAACGGGAAGAAGTTGATATGATTCGTGAGCGCCTTCATGGTGGTGGCGACCTGAGTTTACCATCCCCAGACATGGCCGTGGGTGCGCTCTATCTGTCTTCTATTATGTTTATGGATGCTCAAAATTGGACACTTTGGCTGAATGATCAGGTCGTGCGTGCTGGTGAATTATTAGATGCTATTCCTTTTCAAATTGAGAAGGTGACCCGCTCTTACAAACTTATCCAAACCTAACCATATTTTACTAAAGTTACGCATGGTGTTGTATTCCTGATTCAACGCAGGTAGTTTCACTTATTTGACGAGCAAATGAGCCAGAGCTTCCCACTCCACAGGCATAAGTTTCGGGCGAGCTGCCCGTACATAAACGTTGTAAATTAAGGGCTGCATTCACATCTCTGTCATGAGATTGGTTGCAATGTGGACACGTCCAATGTCTCTCCGACAACTTTAAATCCGCATAAACACATCCGCAGCTATGGCAGAGCTTGCTTGACGGAAAGAACCGATCAGCAACAAAAATTTGAGCATTATAGAGACCTGCCTTATATTCCAATTGACGCCTGAATTCATAAAAAGACTGATCTAAAATATGTCGAGCTAATTTTCTGTTCGCTGACATACCTTTGACATTTAGGTTTTCAATGCCAATTTCATGATGATTCAGGACAATATCGGTTGTTGCCTTATGGAGATAATCACGTCTGATATTAGCGATTCGGGCGTGAAGACGTGCCAGTTTTTGAGTATGCTTTTTAAAATTCATACTCTTTTTATCTTTACGAGATAGCTGTCGAGAAGATCGTTTTAACTTCTTCAGCAAAGCGGTATGTGCCTTTGCTCCCTCAACAACCATGCCATTGGATAAAGTTGCCAGTTTTGTAATACCCAAATCCACACCCACAATACCTTGGTTCTTGCGTACATGAGGCAGTTTGTCTATTTCAACACTGATGGATGCAAACCATCGGTCTGCAACTCTTGAGATCGTCAAGGATTTTATTTGTCCTTGAAATCTCAAATTCTCTGTTATTTTGACCCATCCCAAACAAGGAATTTGAATCTTTTTACCTGTCACACGAATGGCAGACTCTCCTTTTTGGGGCGGACCATTGTCCGCTCTAAAGCTATCCCTGATTCCTTTCTTTTTAAACTTGGGATATCCTCCCTGTTTGCGGAAAAAGCGGTTAAAAGCTGATCCTAAATTTTTGATGGCTTGTTGAGGGGCATTTTTAGTGACCTCTTGCATCCAAGGATATTCTTCCGCCTTACAAGCATTGAGAAGTTTACGCAGGCTTATTTCTGTAGGCTTCTCACCATTCTGGTATTGTTTCTTCCATTGATCTAAAGCCCAATTATAAGCAAAGCGTGCAACACCGCAGGCTTTTCTAAAATAAGTCGCCTGCTTATTATTTGGCTTCAATTCTACTTTATGAACTAACAGCATCGTAGGCTTCTTTCAGACCTTCCAATAATTTCTTGTTCTTTTTACTTCTCGCACCATACAATCTGGCCGAAAAAACAGTGATAATTTCCAACACATCTTTGGCGAGTTCCTCTTCAAAAGAGGGTTCTTTCCCTTGATTGATAATCACAACTTCTACCTGATTCATCTCACAAATGGAAAAGATTAATTCTGCTCCAAATCTTAACAGCCTGTCTTTATGGGTTAAAACCAATCGACCTGCTTCTCTGTCTAAAATGGCACTAATCAGGATCTTCAGACCCTTTTTGTTGTAATTCATACCACTGCCAAGATCCGCAATGGTCTCAAACTTCCAACCTTGAGCTGCACAATACATCTCAAGGACTTGTTTTTGTCTTTCCAAATCCTGCCGTTGATCGTGACTGGAAACACGAGCATAGCAAAGCGTTTTTCTATCTATCTTTTCAGTGCGAACAAGATGAGGGCGCAAGGCAGATAAAGGATAACGTCTTTGTCCTCCCGCTGTTCTTTCGGGAACAAGGCGACTCTCTTTTTCCCATCGCCTTAATGTGCCATTTGACACTCCAAGAATACGACTGGCTTCTCTGATACTCAATAACTTATCCATAATTGGATAACTATATACAAGTTTAGATAGGTTTTAAAGAGCAGTTATTAACCCTTCCTCCGTGACATTTTCTATGACTTCCTCGCAAGGCTCCAAACGGACATTTCATTTAAAACCGGGGCAAAGCTATCTTTTAGAAGAGGGGACAATTGCCCGAGGAGATCTCCGGGGAAAAGAAAAAAGAGGTCTCTAACCCCTAAATTTTTAGATTTTCATCCGCATCTAAGGCATAACTCAAAAGAATACACATTGATTCCTCAAGAGCTTCAAAATCAAAAGGTTTTTGCATATAATATTCTGCACCAAAGCTTTTGCTGAGTTCCTGATCGGCACGTCTATGAGAGGATGAGAACATAACAACAGGAATCTTTTTGAGATCTTTGTTTTTTCCTGTTTTGATCATTTTTAAAATCTGAAATCCATCCCATTCTGGAATATTGATATCAAGGAGAATAATATGGGGGCCTGATATCAAATCTCTGTCTTCATATCCATTTTCTTTGTTAATAAAGGCAAAGAAATGACGTCCACTTTCAAATGTATACATTTCAAATAAATGTGGATATTTTTTGCAAAAATAATCCATGAGAAAAATGTCTTCTGGCGTATCTTCAATGTAGAATATTCTTGTCATACTGTTTTGTCCTGATGGGGAAATAAAAGATAAAAAGTTGATCCTTCTCCAGCACCTGAATGAACCCATATTTTTCCATGATAAAGCGACATAATTTTGGCACAAGCATAAAGTCCAATTCCACTTCCTCTTTGTGTACGCATGTGATGAAGGCGCTTTCCCATGTTAAAAATTTGGTTTTTATTCTCTTTTGGGATGCCAATCCCATTGTCTTGAATTGAATAGACAATCCATTTTTTGAAGGCTTTAGAACGAATTTTAATGTGAGGAGTCTGCGTATTATATTTAATCCCATTTTCAATAATATTCATGAATAATGAAGCCAAATGATCTTCACTTACAGCTAAGGGGAGAAGCTTTCCTGTTTCAATTTTCAAATCAGGATAGAGTTCATTTAGCAAAAGCGGTTCTATCCTCTCTTTGAAAAACTCCCTCACATTACAAAGAGAAGCAGGTTGATTCGTTTTTTCAAGCAAAGACAACTCAGCAATGCCTTGGATAAGATCTTTCATTCTTTTGATGGCCTGATGAACGCCAGAAAGGAGATATTGCGCTTCTGGGTTAATGTCTTGTAAATAGTGTTTTTCAAGAATTTCGAAATAAGACGCAAAAACTCTTAGTGGTTGAGAAAGATCATGACAGGCAAATACTGTAAAACTCTCCAACATACTCTTAGCGTTTTCGAGCTCCTCATTTTTTTCTTTTAATTTTTCTTTTTTCCAAAGTAACTTCTCTTGGGCTTCAAAAAACCTTGTATCATCAATTGTAAGAGCTGCAACTTTCGAAGGATTTCCAAACTCATCCAGGATAAAAAAACGATGAACTGAAAAGTGATGCCACGTGCCATCTGTCATAAAATAACGATAACTGACGTTCCCATCCTTATTAAGAAAGCTTTGGCGAACAGCGCTTTGATCATCAGGATGCATACGCTCAAAAAGAATCTCAGGGTTTTCTTTAAATTTATCCAAAGAAAAACCATAAAAGGTTTCGAATTTAGGGCTCGCGTAATAGAATTTTGATCCATCGCCACTTCTCAACCAAATAATAGCATGGATCGTATTTAATATTTTATCTAAATATTTTGAATTTAATGAGGAATCTAAAGAATCCATTATTTTAACAAAACATCCAAATTCACTATGCCCCTTGAGTGGTGGGTAAATTTGAAAAAAGAGACTTAAGGATTTTGCGCCATTTATGATCCAATTACATTCAAATTGAATCTGCTGGATTTTGTTTTGGAACAGGAAAGAGAGATTTTTAAGAACATATTTTTTAAAGTCAGCGTCCCCCATAAATTCCGAAAGATTATGGCCTAAAATTTGTTCTTCTCGTTGCTTTATAAGCCTTAAAAACTCTCGATTTACCTTAATGATAGTACCCCTAGAGTCAATGAGGATTCCACCTGCTTTAACCTCTTTTAACGCACCCCGAAGCATTGTTTTTTCAAGGGTAGATGTCTCTAGAGAATTTCTCACGCGCCTTTAAATCCCAAATAACACATAAAGTCATATCATGATTACACATCTAAGATTTTGAATACAAAGGTGAAAAATATTAAAAATTTCCCATGCTCCAAAAAATATCATTGGAGCTCACGTCCCTCGAGGCCTTTAAGGAAAATTTATACGCTGTTGCACTTCATTCTTGAATGTGGCGTTTTTCAATTCAGTTTTCTCACCGATTTTTATGTTTCATTATTTCTTCTTTTGCGTACAATTTCAAAATGAAAATCTCAAAAACTCAAATTCTGAATGCCATCCTTAACTTCTTGCTTCCTCCCAAATGTTATGCATGCGGAGATGTCATTGAAGAGGTTTCTCAGTTATGTCCAGATTGTTGGAAAAAGCTTAATTTCATAGCCTCCCCTTTGTGTGCGTGTTGCGGATATCCTTTTGCGTATGAAGTTTCAGAAGAGGCACTCTGTGGATATTGTATCCAAAAGCATCCGCCTTATGATATCGCCCGCGCCACTTTTGTTTATGATGAAGGATCCAAGCCCCTTATTTTGAAATTCAAGCATGGAGATGCTCTTCATGGCACAAATCTTTTAATGGACTGGTTGGACCGCACAGGGCAGGACATTTATCCCCAACTCAAGAGCCCCCTTGTGATTCCCTTTCCTCTCCATTGGACGCGACTTTTAAAACGCATGTATAACCAATCCGCAATTATTGGGCAAAAGCTGGCTCAAAGGCGCGGCTTTGATTATCAGCCAAGTCTTTTAATTAGAAAGAAAAAAACGCCTTATTTGGGCGATTTTGGGAGGGAAGAGAGAAAAAAGATTTTAAGTGGTGCTTTTGCGCTTCACAACCGCGCAAAATTCATTTTAAAGAATCGCGATATTCTTCTCATAGATGATGTCCACACTTCAGGCGCCACGCTGAAATCTGCCGCACGCACGTTACGCAAAGGAGGGGTGGGAAAAATTGGCATTCTCACCTTGGCAAGAGTTGTGAACCCTTATAAAATATAGCATCATTACTTGTGTTGAAAAGGAGTGTTTTCATGAAGCCCGTGCTTGTTTATACGGCAAAAGTCTGCTCCTATTGTGTGCGTACCAAGGCTTTGTTGACTCAAAAAGGAATTCTTTTTGAAGAAATTGATATCTCTCGAGATTGGGATCTCCGAGAAGCAATGATCGAAAAAGCAGGAGGACGCAAAACCGTACCTCAGATTTTTATCGGAGACTATCATGTGGGTGGGTGTGAGGAGCTTTATGCGCTTGAGGCTCAGGGACAATTGGACACGCTGTTTTCCTAACGGGGCATGTTGTGATCTAAAAATTGCCCCAGAATAGCATGATCCGGGGCTTTTTTTATGGAGCTTATTCTGACTGCTCCCGTCTTAAAACAAGGCGCAAATACTTGTTTTGTTTTTCGTTATGAAAAACATAAATAAGACGTGTTTTTGTATCTTTTCCCTTTAAGAGGTCGCCTTTGCACATGGTGTTGTCACATTTGGCTTCAATGAAAGATTCTTTTATAAACGTACTAGGATAGATATCCTTCGTAAGCGAAATATAGGTGGCGTGGGGATCAAATCCTTTTTCAGTATCGATAAA
The DNA here is from genome assembly GCF_035607555.1 of Candidatus Bealeia paramacronuclearis. Classification (NCBI taxonomy): domain Bacteria; kingdom Pseudomonadati; phylum Pseudomonadota; class Alphaproteobacteria; order Holosporales; family Holosporaceae; genus Candidatus Bealeia; species Candidatus Bealeia paramacronuclearis. Next base: position 27,042 of record NZ_JAVHWZ010000003.1, read on the forward strand.
AGGCACTGTATACGTTCCATAATCAATCTCATCTAAATGAACGTCACCCTTGTAATAATCAGATGCTTTGACGGAAGATCCTGTTGTAAAGGGAAATGAGATTTTTTTGGCATCCACAAGAGTTGTTCCAGTTTGCATATGTTTTATGATATCTGAGGGCTTAATATCTGGAAATTTTTGCTTCTCATATGTAGTGTTAGATGTCCACTCAAAATACTTATTGGTCAACCAATTTCCCCAGGTGTAAGTGGCTCCAGAAGACGTTTTCTCCTCGGATTTCTTTTGGGGCGTGGAGGAAGTTTTTTTCTCCTCCTCACCATTGCTCATGCCATAGGCTGTTGAGGAAATCGCAAGTAGTGCCCCTAGTGCCATGCTGGATAAAAAACCTCCGAATTTCATTTTTGCCTCCTGGGTTGAGCTTTAACAATGAGAGACTATTTTTGACTTAATAAGTTAATTTATTATTAATTTTGAGTTAATCTTTTTGAGAATTTATCGTCTTGCATCCTTTGACCCAAACGTCATAAACGGGATGATCGAGGGCCGAGATGGCAGGGGAGGAGGCAAACATCCACCCTGAAAAAAGGATTTGATTCGTATCCGTTTTGTTTTCTGAAATCACAACAAAGGCTTTAGATTCCGGTTGGTCTTCGGGGGAGGATTGAAGACAGCGGTAGACCAAAACGTTCAACGTTCCAAATTCAATTGCTTTTCCAATAGGTGCATCGATGATGTAAACGCGGGCCGTTTGTTTATCAAGGCCTTGTAATGTAATCCCGCTGGTCTCTGCCATTTTCCCAGAAACAAATTCTTCGTCTGGATTCGCTGCTGCCGCTTCTACAGCAAGAGAATCTTTAGGAAGTTCCTTGGGTTTTGTGGCTGGCTCTCCGTTTTGAGGTGGAGCATTGAGATCATCTTCCAAGCTATCGATGTCTTGGGAAAATTCATTCAAGAGATCTTCAAAACTTTGGGCTTGAAGAGTGAATGATGAAATGAGAAGCGGAAAGAAAGTAAGGAAACGGAGGATCACTTTAATATCATGCTGAACTTGTTTGGCCTTCGCCGCTATTCTGGTCAGCATCTTTTTTTGAGATCTTGAAACGAGTTCAGGATGACGGTTACAAACAAGTCTCATTACACGGTTACAAACAAGTCTCATTACTTCTTCGATTCGTCCTTGGCATCAGAATTGTAAATGAACTTTCCAATCAAGGCCTCAAGGCTTATAGATGATTGCGTATGTTGAATCTCTCCGCCTTCGGGAATGAGATCGTCTTCCCCTCCTGGAACGAGGGCCAAGAATTTGCTTCCCAAAAGGCCATCACCCACAATTTCAGCGGCGGTGTCTACAGGTACTTTAATGTTTGGGTTTAAAGTCAGAGTTACAACCGCAAGATAAGATTTGGGATCGAGAATCACATCGGTGACGGTGCCGATTTTGACCCCACTCATTTTAATATCACTTCCCCGGATAAGGCCATCAATGCGATCAAACTTGGCGGTGATGTTGTAGCCTTGAACGGGCTGAAGTTGGCTTGAGGAATAGGCAAAAGCGATAAACACTATAGCGACGACCAAAACAACAGCCCCCATCACGACTTCAATTAAATTGGCGCGCATTGCAGGTCCTTTCATTCGGGCTTCCACGGTGTATAATCACCTACGGCCGCATCACGGTTCCCACCTTTGAGTGTATGTCCAGGAGGGCGATAAGTCAGGAGAGTCCCCGTTAAATTGGGAAGATGTTCGCGCTGCCAGGGCCATGTTTTTTGATCCTGCAAGGAGGGAAGATCGTTTGTCATATGATGAAGCCATCCGTGCCATTCTGCGGGCACTTTGGAAGCTTCTGGAAGCCCTTTGTAAATGACCCATCGGCGATCTTTGGGAGAAACTGATCCACGCATTTTATAATACACGTTTCCAAAAACATCTTCCCCCACGCGCTCGCCCTTGAGCCATGTCAAAACCTTTATGCCCAGCATGCCTTCATTCCTTGTGAAATTCCTGAAGCGTACTATCGCATTTTTTCGAGGCGGCTGTCCATATACTGCTTGAATGGAAAAAGACGACTTCACAAAACCTTAAACATTCATACTGACAAATGGTTTAAGCTAAATGTTTTTTCAATTAAAGTATGGACTTATCTTTTACGACCCACGTCCCAACGACATCCTTCCACATCAACGCTCTGACCATTTGTGCAACGCGGATTTTCATCACAAATATAGCTAACTTGATTGTCAGGGTATTCTATAGACGGACATACGCACTTCTGAGTTACACACCATGGAAGATTATCATTAGGGTAATAAGTAAGAGAGACTGTATCTGGATATGTTCCATCTGACTGACATGAAATTTTTATAGGTTGAGCGTGTACCCCAGGCAAACAAGGGAATCCTTTAACCTTAGACTGATTCACATTGACTTTAGCATTTAATCCACATTCCCACCCCATAAGCATCAACAAAAATATTGATTTTACAAGAATGATCTTCTTCATAACAGTCTCCCTTCATTTTTTATTTTAAATTTTTTAGCATCAATGCAAAATCTTAACTTAGTCATCCTTCAGCTTTGCTGGCTCTTTTGCGCGCATTGGGATCTAGAAGCAATTTCCGCAAACGAATGTTTTTGGGAGTGACTTCGATGACTTCATCGTCGTTGATATAAGCAATGGCTTGTTCAAGCGTCATGCTGCGCGGTGTTGTCAAACGAACGGCTTCTTCTTTTCCAGAAACACGGAAGTTCGTGAGTTGCTTTCCTTTGATAGGATTGACCTCAAGATCATTATCCCGAGAATGCTCCCCAATGACCATGCCTTCATAAACTTGAACACCGGGGCCTACAAAAAGGGCGCCGCGATCCTCAAGGTTCCATAAGGCATAAGATACAGTGACGCCATCGGCACTAGAAATGAGGGCTCCGTTCCTGCGACCTTCGATAGGGCCTTTATAAGGCGCATAGGCGTGGAAAAGTCGGCTCATAACCCCTGTTCCGCGAGTATCCGTAAGAAACTCACTTTGATATCCAATAAGACCGCGTGAAGGTGTTAAAAAGATAATGCGAGTTTTTCCGCCGCTCGAAGGACGCATGTCGATCATCTCGCCTTTTCTAAGACCGATTTTTTCAACCACAACACCTGTGAACTCATCATCCACATCGATTTGAAGTTCTTCAATAGGTTCAAGACGCTCGCCAGTTTCAGGGTCTGCTTTGAAAATGACACGGGGACGACCGACGGAAAGTTCAAATCCTTCTCGACGCATGGTTTCAATGAGAACGCCCAGTTGAAGTTCTCCCCGTCCGGCCACATCAAAAGACTCTTTATTTTCGGATTCCGTAATGCGAATGGAGACGTTGCCTTCAGCTTCATTCATCAAACGATCACGAATCATACGGGAGGTCACTTTTGTGCCTTCTCGCCCAGCCAAAGGCGAATCGTTAACGGAAAAACGCATGGAAAGTGTTGGAGGATCAATGGGGGTGGCTTTTAAGGGCATATCCACTTCAAGGGCGCAAAGCGTATCGGCAACAGTGGCTTCTGAGAATCCCGCAATGGCCACGATATCGCCCGCTTTGGCTTCTTCCACAGGAATCCGATCAAGTCCACGGAATGACAAAAGTTTTGTCAGGCGCGTTTGTTCAATTTGAGAGCTACTTTGACTCAAAGCTTTAACTGTCGAGTTGATTTTGGCGGTACCTGAATAAATGCGACCTGTAAGAACACGACCCAAATAAGGATCCGATTCGATCAAACTGACGAGCATGGAAAACGGCGCTTTTGGATCTCCCTTGGCCACGGGCACGTGCTTTAATACGGTTTCAAAAAGGGGTGTTAATGTTTCATGAGGATCTTTCATATCATGAACAGCCCATCCTTCTCGCGCGGAAGCATAAAGGGTTGGGAAATCGAGTTGCTCATGATTAGCTTCAAGAGCTACGAAAAGATCAAAAACTTCTTCATGAACTTCGTCAACGCGGGCATCAGACTTATCTGCTTTGTTTACAACCACAATGGGCTTGAGACCCAGTTTCAGCGCTTTGGCAACGACAAACTTTGTTTGCGGCATGGGGCCTTCAGAGGCATCCACCAAAAGAATCACACCATCGACCATGGAGAGAATACGCTCCACCTCACCGCCAAAGTCAGCGTGACCAGGTGTGTCGACAATATTGAGCCTGTGACCATTCCAATCCACGGATGTGCATTTGGCAAGAATGGTAATCCCGCGCTCTTTTTCAAGGGCGTTTGAATCCATAACCCGTTCTGCAATGTTCTGGTTATCACGGAAGGTTCCCGATTGGCGCAACATCACGTCCACAAGTGTGGTTTTTCCGTGGTCAACGTGGGCAATAATGGCAAGGTTACGAATGTTTGTCATGATTTTCTATCTACGCTATAAGTGATAATAAATTTTCCTCTGGACGGGCTCCTAAATGTTGAATAACGCTTGCCGCACATTGGCTCGCGAGATCTCCACAGTTTTGAAGCGAATACTTATGGGCAAGTCCAAAAAGGAATCCTGCAGCATAAAAATCACCTGCGCCCGTGGAGTCAATAACATTTAAAACGGGTTCAGCAGAAATAGGTATACGCGCGGTTGGGGTTAAAATGATAGACCCTTTTTCATTAAATGTGACAATCACGATTTCAGCCATTCCTTGAAGAGTCTCTAACGCACTGTTTGTATTGTCAGTTCCCGCCAAAGACCTTGCTTCATTTTCATTTGCAAAAACGATATCACAATAGTTCTTAATAAAAGATTTATAACTGTCTTGATGTCTTTTAACTAAAAAATGATCGGAAAGGGTGAGAGCGACCTTCTTTCCAGCTTGTTTGGCGATTGTGGCGGCCAAGATACTTGTTTTTTGCGCTGTAGTAGAATCCCAGGTGTACCCTTCAATGTAAGTAATTTTGGCGCGCATGATTTGATCAGGATCCAAATCTTCAGGGGATAATTCAATGCAACTTCCAAGATAAGTCTGCATTGTGCGCCTTGAATCGGGGGTGACAAAAATCAGACAACGTCCTGTTTCTGCCCCCTCTTGCGCGAAAGGTGTTGAATATTCAACACCTAGAGAAATCAAATCATGGGAAAAGACTTTTCCAAATTGGTCATTTCGAACACGACCAACATAAGCGGCATTTCCGCTCAACGCGGCAATGGCTGCCATCGTATTTGCACAAGAGCCGCCCGAGCATTCAATGGAAGATGTCATGTGCGGATAAAGCCGATCCGCTTCTTTTAAATCAATTAAGGTCATTGCATTTTTTTCAAGCCCCAAATGCTCAATGACATTTTCGCGGACATGACAGAGAATATCGACGATGGCATTGCCAACGCCTAAGACATCGAGTTCGGTGTGGATCGTCATCAGAGAATTCCTTATGCAGTTGTTTTTTCAGGATACTGACAAATGTCATTCACAACACAACGATAACACTCAGGTTTTCTAGCTTTGCAAACATATCGTCCTAAAAGAATCAGCCAGTGATGGGCATCATGAATGTAAGTTTGAGGGATACGTTTGAGTAATTCTTTCTCAACGACTTCAGGGTTCTTTCCAAAAGCGAGCCCTGTGCGATTGGAGATGCGGAAAAGATGAGTGTCCACGGCAATTGTGGGCTCTCCAAAAGCAACATTTAAAACGACATTTGCGGTTTTTCGCCCCACTCCGGGAAGTGTCACTAATTCCTCCCGCGTGCGGGGAACTTGGCCATTATATTTTTCTACCAAGATCTCAGCTGCAGCCATAATATTTTTTGCCTTTGAAGGGAAAAGACCGATGGTTTTGATATAAGATTTAAGTCCGTCTTCTCCTAAATAGAGCATTTTTTGAGGGGTGTCGGCGGCTTCAAAAAGAGGGGCAGTTGCTTTGTTCACCCCTTTGTCTGTCGCTTGCGCAGAAAGTGTGACAGCCACAAGAAGTGTATAGGTATTTGTCCAGTAGAGCTCACCTTGAGGATGAGGATTTTCATTTTGAAGGGCTTTGAGGAATTCTTCAATTTCGACAGGCGTCAAAAGTCTTTTGGCCGCAAGCGTCATGAAAGACCAATAACGTCTTTCATCGTATAAAGACCTGCTTTTTTACCCTTGAGCCATTCTGCAGCTTTTAAAGCTCCATCGGCAAAAAGTGTTCGATCAAAAGCTTGGTGAGAAATGGTGAGACTTTCTTTGGAGCCTGCAAAAATAACATCGTGTTGACCTACAATAGATCCTGCACGCACGATTGCAAACCCCACCGCGCCTTTTTCTCTTTCACAGGATTTTGTATGATCACGGGACACAAAATGCGTGCCCGATTTTTCAACGGACTCTGCCAAACTCAAGGCCGTTCCGGAAGGGGCGTCTTTTTTAAGATTGTGATGAATGTCGACAATCTCAACATCATAATCAGGGCCTAAAGCTTTTGCGGTTTCAAAAACCAATTTGTTCATGATTGCAATGCCCAGACTTGTATTGGGTGCGAGCAAAATTGGAATTTTAGCAGAAGCATTAATAATCAGATTTTTTTCCTCAGAGGAAAAACCAGTAGTTCCCACAAGGATGGGTTTTTGAGTTTGTTGGGCGGCTGCGATATATTGAAGGGAAGCTTGGTGTTGACTGAAATCAATTACGACATCTGTGTCTTTAAAAGCTTTTTCGGGATGATCCTCAAAGGCAATGTCCAATTTTGAAAGCTCCAGAAGTGTGGAGATATCATCACCTATCAAATGACTTCCTCTGCGCACCACCGCTGAAGTTAAATGAAATCGATTCGGCCGCTTTAGAACTTCGTGCATGATCATGCGACCCATACGGCCCGTAGATCCAGTGACTGAGACTTTTAACATGTGACCTCAATGCTTTTTTAATTTTCGTATAGTTTCACACAAATTGAGAATAATTGCAAAAATTCTAATTATTCTGTATCAGGCGCTTTTACCAAGGCTGAAATGTTAAATAGAAGGCGCGCTGCATTTATTTTTTCTTGTGCAACAGAGTTGGCCTTGGCGGCCTGAGAGCGATAGTAATCATTATAAGCGTCTAAAATATCAAGAAGATTTCGATCCACTAAGCGGAATTGAATGGTATAATCGTCCGAAAGCTTTTTATTGATATTAATCGCTTTGTTGAGCTCGAGGATACGCTCTTTTGAGCTTTTCCAATCTGTCCAAGCTAAACGCGTGTCCTTTTCTGTGGCCCACCTTGCGGCGGCAACCTTTTGTTTGACTTCTGAAAGATGTTCCTGTTGTGCACGTTTTTCAGAAATATTTTTTCCTCCGCTGAAAATATTGTAACTGACAATTCCGACAGCTGTGACATCACCATTTTTTGATCGCTGACCGCTTGGATTGATATTCTCTGAAGCGGAGGACTGAAAAGTGATCGATGGATAAAAAGGAGCTTTTGATCTTTCGTATTGAGCACTTGCCACATCCATTTGCTTGAGCGCAACTTTAACGGAAGGATTTTGGTGAGAGACTTCTTCAAGAATTTCATCTAGAGCCGCAGGAATTTCATCTAAAGGAAGTGGTGTTTCAACCAGTTTGTCTGGAAATACTCCCACAAGAGAAATAAATTCCGCAATGGATTTATCTTTTTCAGCTTGACTGCTTATTAAAGCAACTTCTGCATCCTTAAGACGGGACTCGACCTGTTCTACATCAGCACGCGTTCCAATTCCCCCCTTAACGCGCTTTTTCACCATGTCCAAAATTTCTTTATGTTTTTTGATACTGTCTTGAGAAATGCGGATGAGGTCATCTTCTCCTTGAATTGTATAAAATACACGGCAAACGTCAAAAGCCACTTGTTCTTGTGTAAGGCCTAGTTGTTGTGTGGCTTGTTCAAATCCAGATTCCGATTCCCGAATTTTATAGAGTGTATCAAAACCATCAAAAATGATTTGACTTAAAGTAACAGAGGCGTTGTTAACCCGGCGGCTTGTGTGTGCATGAGCTGAAATAGAATAAGGAAAAGCACTCTTAGATTTTGTATGGACATAATCATATCCACCACGATTTTGCACATCTAAAGAAGGAAATAATGTAGACCTTGCCACACCAATGCCTTCTTTAGCTGAGGATTGTGCAAACTGATCAGCTAAAATGTTAGGATTGGCTTCAAGGGCTTTTTGGATAGCCTCTTCAAGGGAAATTCCTAAAAGTGGCTGAGAACATAAAACGAGAAAAGATGTCCCCCACAAAAAATTATTTTTCAACATACCCCCTTAATAGATTTTTAATTAGTTATGATTTATGATAACTTAATGAAAAAAACAATAATGATCCAGAGGCAAATCCGTGTGGAACTCAATTAAATCAGCGTTTGTGGATTTTATGAAACTCTTTTCACAAGAGTCAGAGCCTCCTTCAGTCCCCCAAGTCAACGACGATCTCCTGGATTGCCTTCTGTATCTTTCCCAACATTATGAGAGGCCTTCCTCACGCGCAGCCCTTTCCTCAGGTCTTCCTTTGGTGGATGGCAAGCTCACGCTTGAACTTTTTTCCAAAGCAGCTGCAAGAGCTTATCTTTCAGCCACCGTTCATGAAGCGCCCTTAGAAGATGTTCTCAAAAGCAAGATTCCATTTATTCTCATTTTAGGTGAAAAAGCTGCAATTGTTTTGAATGTGAAGGATGATGAAATTTCAGCAGTCATTCCTTCTGAGTCTGAATCCCCTCAATTTATCCAAAAAGAAGAGTTGGAGCGAGATTACTCGGGACAGTTTATTGCAATTGCACCGCGTCCTCAGATGAGACCAGAACTTCAAGATCAAAAACAGCTTTTTAAAAAACATTGGTTTTGGGGAACGCTTTCTCACTTCTGGCCTCTTTATTCTCAAGCTATTTTTGCTTCCATTTTCATAAATCTTTTTACATTGGCCGGAACGATTTTCACCCTAACTGTTTATGATCGTGTGATTCCTCACGCGGCTTTTGAAACGTTGTGGGTTTTGGTTAGTGGAATTGTTGTCGTCTTTATTTTCGATTTTATATTAAGGGGACTCCGTGGATATTTCGTCGACACCGCGGGTAAAAACGCGGACATTCTTCTCTCAAGCATGCTCTTTGATAGGCTTATGGGGATTCGCATGGATAAGCGCCCCCCTTCTGCAGGAATGCTTGTCAATGAACTTCGTGAGTTTGAAAGCTTACGAGAATTTATGTCATCAGCAACGCTTTTGGCTTTGGCAGATCTGCCATTTTTATTTATTTTCTTGGGTGTCATTTGGGTGATTGGTGGCATGGTTGTGGCAGTGCCTTTTGTTGTGATTCCTACAGTTGTTGCCGTAACTTATTTCCTTCAAAAACCCTTAGAGACAACAACTCAACTGAATCTCAAACAAATGGGGGTTCGGCATGCACTTTTAATTGAAGCGGTTCAAGGTGTTGAAACTATAAAAGGTTTAGGGGCTGAAGGAAAACTCCAACGCCAATGGGAAAGCTTTTTACAAGAAAATGCAGAAACCGGACTCAAATCAAAACTACTTAATGCCAAGGCCGTAAACTTTGCACTCCTTGCTCAAAATTTGAACAATATGGGTATTGTGATTGTGGGGGCTTATGAAATTGCCGCCCATAATATGACAATGGGGGCGCTTGTTGCATGCGTGATCTTGGCTGGTCGTGCCATGACACCCATTAGCCAACTTGTGGGGCTTATGACACGTATCAATCAATCAAAAGCAGCCCTTAAAAAGCTCAATACGATTGTTAATTTGCCTGTAGATCGTCCCAAAGGACATCAGTTTTTAAGTAAGCCTCATATTGAAGGGGCAGTTGAATTTAAAAATGTGGCATTTGCTTATCCTGAGGAAGAAACCTATGCGTTAAATAACCTGAGCTTTAAAATTAAGGCGGGTGAAAAAGTGGCGCTTGTGGGAAGGATTGGTTCTGGAAAATCAACAATTGAAAAATTAGTGATGGGATTTTACCCCCCTTATGAAGGCAATGTTCTGATTGATGGAATTGATTTGCGTCAAATTGATCCTGTCGATTTAAGAAATAATATCTCCTACATCCCTCAAGATATTTTCCTTTTTTATGGAACGATCAAAGATAATATCTCTATGGGTGGTCTGTCATTATCGGATGAAGAAATTTTAAAAGCGTCACAAATGGTGGGTGCCCATGATTTTATTCGCAAACATCCCCACGGTTATGGCATGCGCCTTGGTGAAGGCGGAAGTGGTCTTTCCGGGGGGCAACGACAAACCATTGCCTGTGCAAGAGCGCTCACCAGCAAAGCATCTATTTATCTTTTTGATGAACCCACTGCCATGATGGATTCAGGTTCAGAAATGAATTTTATCCAACAGCTCAAGCAACATACAGAGTCCAAAACATTGATCATTATCACCCACAGGCCCCCTCTTTTAGCACTTGTTGATCGCATTATTGTGATTGATCGCGGGGGTGTTGTCGCGGATGGTCCTAAGGATCAAGTATTACAAGCCCTTGCCCAAGGACAGATTTCTCAAGGAGCACAAGCATAATGACATTCGAACAAAAAGACCCTCTTGAGCTTGATTATGTGCCAGAAAAAGTCCGCGATACTAAAAAATTGGCCTCACGATTCTCTAAAATTATGCTGTGGATGATTGGAGGATTTGTCATATTTTTTATTTTCTGGGCCTCATTTTTTTCCATGAATGAAGTCACACGCGGACAAGGTAAGGTTATTGCTTCACAAGAAACACAAATCATCGACACGCTTGAAAGTGGCATTATTCACGAGATTCATGTTAAGGAAGGACAATTAGTTAATCCAGGAGACGTTATGATCAGTATTGATAAAACCATAGTTGGCGCTGAATATGAAGGAAGTCATACACAATATTTGAACTATATTGCAGCTCAAGCCCGGCTTAAGGCCCAAATTGAAGGCAAAGATTTTGTGGTTCCCGAAGTCGTTACAAAGCAAGCCCCAGAAATTGCTGCGCAAGAAATGTCTGATTATCACGAGCGTTTGCATCAACTTAAAAATCAAATTGAAATTGCGGATGATCAAATTGCCCAAAAGCAACAAGAAATCGCTGAGGCTCAATCGCAAATTGATCATGGCAAAGAAACGCTTGGTCTTTTAAAGGAAGAACTTGATCTTGTTACACCTCTTGTGAAAGAGGAGCTCATCAGTAAACGCGATGTTTTAAGGCTCAAACGTGATATTCAAGAAACTGAAGGCAAAGTTCAAACTGCTGAAATTGACATCCCTAAACTCAAAGCAGCCCTCTTAGAAGCTGAAAATAAAAAAGAACAAATTGGATATGAATTCAAAGTGCAAGATGCCGATAAACTTCAAGACATTGAAGCAAAACTCGCGGATGCACAAAGTCGAATGAAAACGGCTGAAAACAAACTTTCGCGAACCGAAATAAAAGCGCCTTTGAAAGGTATCGTTAAAGATATTAAAGTCAAAACTATTGGTTCTGCCATTCAATCGGGGCAAGATTTAATTGAAGTTGAGCCTGCTGAAGATACCCTTTTGGTGGAAACAAAAGTGGCACCGACAGATGTCGCCTTCATTCGTCCTGGGATGAAAGCCATTTTCAAAGTTTCCGCTTATGATTACTCCATTTACGGAGGGCTTGATGCTGAAGTCGTGGATATCAGCGCAGATACACTTGAGGATAAAACAACAAATCCACCTCAAAGTTATTATCGTGTTAATTTACGCACCAAAACTAATCATTTGACCCATGAAGGAAAAGATCTCCCTATCATTCCTGGAGAAAATGGTGAGGTGAACATCGTCACGGGCGAGCACACCATTATGAAATTCCTCTTGAAACCTATTATTAAAGGTCTCAATCGGGCATTTGGAGAGAGATAGGAGTTACTACAATGTATTTGTGGATTCTCGTTTTCACTGAGGTGATAAATAGCGCGATTGCGAAAGTTCAAATTAGAATTCCTGAATTTGGAAAAGAGCAGGCCGTATTCTTCTTGGGCTTACTGTTTTCTCTGGGCTTGAGTAGTCCTGTATTGGCGATATCGTGTGCGAGTGGCACCGCTTACTGTACTTATTATGATAAGTCAGCCGGAACTTGGCCTGATAAAAGCCAAAAAATAACTGTTAGTTGTGCTGGTTTTCCATGCTCAATTTATCCCAATGAACAGGATTATCTTGACAAATGCACGAAAAATATAAATGTAAATAATCAGCCGAAAAAAGCAAATACGTTATCAGGTGCGGGCGATAATATATGTCCTGGCTGGGAGTAGGCTCCGAGATAAGGGAAGGTCGTGATTAAGACCTTTAGTTTATGAAAACTCATATCCTCTTTCAATATTCAGAGTTCTTGGATTAAGTGCGCGCTGAACCAAAATTTCCCCCTTGAGGGGGGGGGGGGGGGGGAAGTGGTCTACGAATAAGACACCATTGACCTCGGTTCTGTCAGAAAGTTTGTGTAAATGGGAGTTGATGAAGGGGGTGTGGGTATGTGCAGAACTCGTAAGAGTTATGCATCATATCCATGCCCCACAACCCTAACACACAAGGACAACACACATGTCAAAAACACACAAAATCAGACCTGAAACTCTTGACGAACTTCTCGAATTAATTGGCAATCCTGCCGATATCCTCAATGAGAAAAACGTCTTCCTCGACCTCAAAAAAGCCCTCATCGAAAAGGCGCTCGAAGGCGAGCTTGGACACCATCTTGGATATGCCAAGCACGGTAAAAGCTCACAGGAAAATAACCGTAATGGCTATAGTTCACGGTTTGCAAACCCTTTGACGATACGGTTTCAGTTCTTAAAGCGACAACGATGGTTTGTGCTAAAATCTTTTCTAAACCTTCTTTCCCAATGCGTTTTCTCCACCTTGTCATGGAGCTCCCATCGGCAGGTATCTTCCACTGAAAATAATCAAAGCCACAAAAGTATTGCCAGTAAGGGCTCTGAACCCACTGCTTCACAACCTCTTCATCCGACAAAGCATTCATGTGTTGCAACATCATGAGCCCTAACATTAATCGAATGGGCTTGGGAGGTTGGCCAGGACCATCTGTAAATTCTGCGCCAAAGGATTCTTCAAATAATGACCAGTTGATTTGCCCCGCGAGAATAAACAATGGCTCTTGCGGGTTTAACTGATTGGACAGGCGTTCTCTAAAAAGTTCAGTTTGAGATGTATCTGTTTTTGACGGTTTCATATTGCAAGCTTTCGATCCGTTGATCCTCATTTCTTGCAATTATACTATCAAATTTTCAGCATAAAATTAATTTGATTCAACGTGTTAGGTAATATTTCAGGGGCGACTATTTACGCACCAAAACTAATCATCTGACCCATGAAGGAAAAGATCTCCCTATCATTCCTGGAGAAAATGGTGAGGTGAACATCGTTACGGGCGAGCACACCATTATGAAATTCCTCTTGAAACCCATTATCAAGGGTCTCAATCGGGCATTTGGAGAACGATAAGTCTCTTGATTCCCGTTAAAAATGGACTCATAGTTCTAAAAACTTGGCATTATCGGGAGGAACTATGTTGTCTCAATCCAAAGATTTATCATCACTTTATGACGCCCTTTACGAATCTTCTCTAAAAGATCCAGAAATGTTTTGGGGTGATGTGGCGCGAGATCTTTTAGATTGGATGAGCCCCTTTACAAAGGTCAAGAACACCTCTTTTAAAGGCAATGTTTCGATCAAGTGGTTTGAAGATGGGACATTGAATGCCGCTTACAACTGCCTTGATCGTCATCTGGAAACGCGCGGGGAAAAGCTTGCCTACATTTGGTGGGACGAGGCTTTTGCCGAACGCCGCACCATTACTTATCGAGAACTTCAAGATCAAGTTTCTCGATTTGCCTCAGGACTTAAAAGTTTGGGCCTCACCAAAAGAGATCGTGTTATCATCTATATGCCTTTGATGATTGAAGCGATTGTGGCCATGCTGGCTTGCGCGCGGATAGGGGCAATTCATTCGGTCGTTTTTGGAGGGTTTTCTGCAAAAGCTTTGCATGAGAGAATCCAAGATTGCGGCGCCAAACTTGTGATCACCACGAATGAGTCTCTGAGGGGTGGAAAAATAATTCCCACCAAAGCCAATGTTGATGAAGCAATTTCCGAATGTCCCACAATTCAAAATGTCGTAGTCGTTCAAAGAACAAAAAACAAATGCGCTTGGAATGACAAAAGAGACCACAATTTTGATGACATTATGAAGACTCCAATTTCTGGAACTACACTTGAGGAAATGAATGCAGAAGATCCTCTTTTCATTCTTTATACTTCAGGTTCTACCGGAAAACCTAAGGGCGTTGTTCATACAACAGGAGGCTATCTCACCTATGCAGCGCACACCCATGCGACTGTTTTTAATCTTCGGAAAGACGATATTTATTGGTGCACGGCAGATATTGGTTGGATTACAGGGCATAGTTATGTGGTCTATGGACCGCTTTTAAATGGCGCCACAACGGTTCTTTTTGAAGGCACACCACTTCATCCCAATTCAAGTGTGTGGTGGGACATTATTGATCGAGAAAAAGTCTCAATTTTTTATACAGCACCCACGGCTATTCGTACTTTAATGAAAGAGGGAGATGAAGTTTTGGCCAAGTCTTTAAGAACGTCTTTACGCCTTTTGGGGACGGTCGGCGAGCCCATCAATCATGAAGCGTGGACATGGTATTTTGATATGGTGGGGCATCAAAATTCCCAAATTATGGATACCTGGTGGCAAACGGAAACGGGGGGTATTATGATCTCAGCTATCCCAGAAATGACAGCCTCCAAGCCTGGGTCCGCCTCTAAACCCTTTTACGGAATTGCCCCTGTTCTTTTGGATGCGGGAGGAACAGAAATTATGGGTGAAGGCGAAGGTAATCTTGCGATAAAGGAGTCCTGGCCTGGACAAGCGAGAACTCTTTGGGGTGACCATGAGAGATTCATCAAAACTTACTTTTCTACTTATCCCGGATATTATTTCACAGGGGACGGATCGCGGCGGGATTCTGAGGGGGATTATTGGATCACAGGTCGTGTTGACGATGTGATTAATGTCTCTGGGCACCGTTTGGGGACGGCAGAAATTGAAGATGCCATTGATTCGCATTGGGCTGTTGTTGAGTCAGCCGTTGTGGGGATTCATCATGATGTGAAAGGTCAGGGCCTTTATGCTTATGTCACTTTAAAACATCCTGAAAGTGTCGGTAATGATCTTAAAAAAGAAATTATCCAACATGTCCGGTCCGAAATTGGACCCATTGCAACTTTAGATCAAATTCAATGGGCCCCTAATTTGCCCAAGACGCGGTCGGGTAAAATCATGCGTCGTATTTTAAGGAAAATCGCAGAAAATGACCTGTCCAATTTGGGAGACATTTCGACTTTGGCCGATCCACAAGTGGTTGAGGATTTGATTGCTGGAAGGGCAGGACTCCGCTAGTATCAGCTCCAGCAAATTTTAAGAGATGGCAGAAACTGAATGCGGATTGAAATCGATTTTAAAGGGTTGGTAAGTCAAAGTGTTAATTTAATATTGAGCGCGTTGAAAAAAATTAAAGAGAAATGTCAGCCTGACCTTATTTTAGGCGCCTTTAAAAAGAAGTGGTCCAGAACGGCTAGGGAAACCAAACAAGCTCAGCATGATAAAACAAAGCAATCCCCCTCTTCATTCTTAAAAAATATTTTTCATCGGCCGGGTTCCTGGACTGGAAGAAAAGCGGCCTCCTCACGTTACTTAATTGGAAGTGAAACCTTCCTTTCTTTGGGATGTTTTTTCTTTTCCTTTTTCTTATTAAAAGGACGCAACATTGTTAACCTTGGGATTGGCGATTTTTGGGTCAGTTTTTTTCTCTATTCCCTTTGTATTTTGGGCCTTCAAGGGTTGCAAATTTATCAACGTGGTCTTTGGACATTTGATGCGGAGCAATCCAGCTTAAGAATTCTTTCTTTTTCAAGCCTTCTGACCCTTATCTTTGCCCCCCTTTATTTCATCGTACCTCAGAGCTCTGAATTTTCGGGGGATTTCTTAATCCTCAATTGGGTTCTTTTAAACCTGATTCTTTTTGCCGCTCATTTTTGCTTTGAGTTAATTGAGGTGAAATTAAAAGCGGTAGCTCCTCTTGAAAAAAGATCATTGACCCGCGTGATTTTGGTGGGAGGTGATCCTTATCTTTCTAATTATCTTCAGGCGTTATTAAATCGGTATGATCATCGCTTTGAAGTTTTAGGCGTTGTTCTTACAATGCCCACATCTTGTGCAGCTCTTATGGATGTTCCGCTTTTAGGATTTGTGCAGGATTTGGATGAGATTTTAAATCGACTTCGCCTCCAAGAACGGGCCTCTCAAAAATTACTCGTGGTTGACCCTTACTTTCGGGGAGAGGTTTTGCGTCAACTTTGGATCACAGCTTTGGAAGAAGATGTTGAAGTCAAAATTGCAGAAGACGATGATAATTCCGATCTTCCTCATTTACGATCCCTCATTATTGAGGATTTTTTCAAACGATTAAGTTTAAGATCTCATCAAGCGGCGCTGACCCCTTTTTTTGCAAATACCCGAATTCTAATCACAGGGGCAGGGGGTACATTAGGACAAGCCTTGGCTAAAAAATTACTGAAGTGCAAGCCGCATGATCTCATTTTGGTGGATCATGATGAAAATCGCCTGACCGTTATTGTAGAGGAATTGTCTCACCAAGATCTTTATGTTCGGATACACCCCCATTTGGCTTCCATTCGGCATAAGGTGGGGCTTGAAGCCATATTTGCACAGCACAAGCCCGAAATTGTTTTACATGCCGCAGGACTCAAGCATATCCCCGTTGTGGAGGATAATCCTATGGCCGCGTTTGAGACCAATTTGTTGGGGCTTCGGAATCTTGCGGATGTGTCGCGTGCCCATCAAGTACGCTCATTTGTAGCCCTTTCCACATTGGGAGCTCAAAATCCGCATAATCTTTTAGAGGCCCTCAAACACCTTGAAGAGACGTATGCGTTGTCTTTGGATGCGGTGGAACGTCACAAACCGCAAGGTACGCAATTCCTGCCCATTCGCTTTGGAAATATCGCGATGAGTCCCGGTTCGGTTTTGGAAAAAATCTATCATCAAGTGGAATCCCTTCGCCCGATTACGCTGACCCATCCTGAATCTGAGAGATCCTTCCATTGCTTAGAGGATGTCGTCAACTTGATTCTCGAAAGCTTACTTTATCACAGTCATTACAGTGGCGCATCTCGGGTTTATGTGATTGAACCGGATCAACCACAACGCATCCAAAGTTTGGCTGAGGATATGATTCGCTTGAAAGGTCTCAGGCCGCATCACGATATTTCAATGAAGCTTTTGGGATTAAGGTCTGGAGATCGCCTTCAAGAAACACCCTTTTTACGAGAAAAATTCACCGCAACTGAAGTGCCTCATTTGTGGCACAAAACCCCCAAAGTTACGGATTTTGGATTTATCTCACGGGCTATTTCTGAGATTGAAACCTCAATTTCGAAAAATGAACTTGGAAAAGTGCTTTCGATCCTCTCTGCACTCGTGCCCGAATATTCTAAAAATCATGCTTCCGGTGAGGCAAAAGTTTCTTAAGGAGAAGAAGTTTCTTAAGGAGAAGATATACCCCTTTAACTTGAAGGTGCCTTATTGAGGATTTGAAAGTTATCATTAATGCAGTCTATCCTGGAGCTGGCGATTTTTGACCATTTGGCAAAGAATTCGTCAAGGGCTTTCCTAAATTCAGCGGTACTTTTAAAGACACGATTATTGCGTACACACTCATTCATCACTTTCCATAATCGCTCAATGGGGTTCAAATTGGGGCTGTAAGGAGGAAGATAATGTAGGACAATTTCATAGTCCTCGGCAGTCTGCTTTGTTTCTTTGCTGATAGTATAAGGGAATTTTTGGGGCCTTGGGATATTTCTTTCGCAAGGCGGCAAAATGCTTTTCCATGGCCTTGCTATCAATGGTTTCATGGGCTGCAATGGTAACATTCCTGGTTTCTAAATTGAACGGCGTCCGCTTTGAAAGGAGTTTCCTTTGGTTTTTTGAAAGAAAAATTGTTGCGGATGAGCCACTTGTTCATTCCTGAAACAGTAAAATGGACGCCAAAAGTGTAATCCACATAGGCGCAAATAAGCTCAGCTTTGAGGTGGATTTTGTCCTCAAAATGGCTGATTAGCTGAAAAGTTTGATGGGAAGTGAGATGGCTTTCAGAGCCGCCATTTTCAGGTTTCAGTTTCCTGCTATTCTTGTAATCGTTAAGATGATCTTGAACAGTTTCATAGCGAATTCGCAAAGCTTGAGCGATTTGCATTTGAGTCCAACCTTCTGCATTTAACATCACGGCTTTGATGCAATCTGCCACGCGACGCTCTCTCTCTTTACTGCGCTGAAATTCTAGTTCTTGTTTTTCTTTAATTGTCAGTTCAATTTTCATGCCTTGTTTATACATAAATTTTATTGAATTACAACGGTTGTTTCGTTTACTCCTCTGATTAATAAGGCCTCTTCATTGGCGAGAGGTATATATTACTCCAGTAATAAAACAGATGACGTTAGGAGGCGTAGGTAACTTCTTTTTTGAGGAAATAGGAGCGAACGATTTCGGGGCAATTTTGGGTGCCAAAAAGATATTTTGTGATGTTGGTTTTGAGTTCCTGCAATGACTTGGCATGTTTGCGTCCGACAGCATTGCTTTTCACGTCTTGATTCAAAAGCTCATCTGGATTCAAATCTGGGCTGTAAGCGGGCAGAAAAAATACCTCAATTTTTTCTTTGTTTTCCTTCAAAAATTCACCGACCACTTTGGCGTGGTGTACTTTGTGATTGTCCACAATGAGAAACACTTTTTTCTTGGAAGACTTGATTAACCTTTTGAGAAAATTAAGAAAAACCTCTCGCGTAAAATTCTCCTCAAAAAGCATAAACCGCAACGTGCCCTGATTCGTGACGCTCGAGATCATATTGATTCGAAATCGTTTTCCCGTTCCTGAAATCACAGGCGTCTGACCCTTGGGGCTATAAGTTGTGCCCGTCTGATGATCGGAACGAAAGCCCGCCTCATCTCCCCAATGAATCTCGGCATTTTCAAGGCGCGCCCGCTTGGCAATCGCCGGATAAACCTCTTTAAGCCAAGCCTGAACTTCTTTTTCGCGACGTTCATAAGCCCGACGCACCGGCTTTTGGGGCGTAAATCCCCAACGTTTCAGATAGTTCCCCACGGAGCGAATCGAGAGTCGGATGCCAAAAGTGCGTTCGATCAACTCTCCCACAGCCTCTCGCGTCCAGAGCATAAAGGGCAGTTTTAGCTGGTCGGGACAACGATCGGTGATCATTTTGACGAGGCTGGCGCACTGGTGGGGCTTCAAGCGCACCATGTCTTCAGCCCGGCGCCCTCGTTTTTTCTTCAATAGCGCCGCCTGGCCCCTTCTTCGATAGCTCGAAACCCATCGGCTGACAGTGCCTCGCGCTACTCCCAATAAATGCCCCACTTCCGCATGCGTTTTCCCGCCTTCAACAACAGCCTTAATCCCCCTCAAACGAAGGCTTTCTTGGGCGTCTTGCGTTAACTTTCGTGCATCTCCTAATTTCATACCTTCTACTTATCACACTAGTCTCCCCATGTCTCCTGTTTTATTGCCGGAGTAATAGGTCGTTCGAAGTTATCAGTCACACGGCTCTGAATAACGTCTTTAATTTCATGAGCAGTTTTCTCGAAAAAGTGTTTTACAGCTTCCGTGAATTCTTTTCCTTTAATACAATGCTTATTATTATATATTTGTTTAACTTTCTTATTTTGTATCACTTCTTCAGTATTTTTCTTTCACGACAAAACTATAAAAGAGTTTATTACTTAAAGATTGTGCGACGACTTCAAGACCCAATGATCACCGGATTTTTCATATTGCTTTTTCACAGCAGCCCAAGCGACTTTGTGTGCGGCTTCTTCCTGGGTTTCATTCCCTCTCCGCTTGGCAGAAGATTTATATTGATTAAAGGCGCTGTTAAAAGCTTTGAGATATATTTCTTGTGCATGCTCAGGAAGGGACTTGACGCTTTCATAAGTCATTTTTCTCGCTCCTTTCTAAATGGGATGCAGAGTGACTGGGTCAACATCCACAGCACATTGATTGTCGATTTCACACCGTGCTCACGCCCCTTTATACTTCGTATCGTGGATGAATAGACTCGGATCACGCCTCCAAACTCTTCTCAATCCAGGCAAGATGCTTTTTCTCGTCTTTGAGGCCTTGTTCCAGCACTTGCTTGATCTCGTCTGGAATTCTTTCATAATTATTGATTCTGCCATAAGCTGTGTTTGTATCAATCTCATTGCTCCTCATGGCCCTCAGGATTGCCTTGTCTCCAAATAAGTTAGAGATAACGACTTTCCCTTGCGTCATAATGCTTTTGACGCTAGGCCCTGTAGGTGCATCTTCGTCATTTTTTCTCAAGAACTCAGAAATACCTTGGATATGGCCTTCATGATCGATCTTAAACCTTTCTAAAGTCGCTTTGTATGGCGCGGACTCAAGTCTGTTAATTGCAGACTCATAGGCCGCTACCGCGTCATAATCAAGCTCAACGAGATACTTTAAGGCCGTAATAAAATCACCTTGCAATCCTACAATTTTGATCATGGTTTTCTCCACTTTTAATAATTGTACTTCGATTTATAATATTACGTTTTCGAAGTTTACGGCGAGTTGAATCTGCCTAGCATTTTCCGCATTGCTCATTTTTTAAGAAGTATAGAGGCCTGTCCGGGCGATCCTAGGTTCTGTCGCATCTGTTGAAAGAGGAAAGAAGAGGTGTTAAATCGGAGGACCGAGAAAGATGATTCGATAGGCTGTTGATAAATTTGGCCATACAATTGATTTTCTGCTTCGCAATAAGCGTGACCCCATAGCGGCTAAGGCTTTCTTCAAAAAGACTTTTCAATAAAATGGTCGCCCAGATAAGGTCAACATTGATAAAAGTGGTAGCAATAAGGTGGTCCTTGACGCTTTCAACCAAACCGCTCCTGAGGAAAAAATTGCAATCCGCCAAATGAAATTTCTCAATTAAACCATAGAGTAAAGCCATTTTTTTATCAAGCAACGAACGTGCCCCGCTCTCGGATTCAAAAACTTCCATTTCGCCAAAATGATTATTTCTGTCCTTGAAAATCTTTGCCTGATTCAAAAAGGCCAAATCACAGGACAAACACATTCACGCTCTGCTTTTCACAATTTCGTGACCTTATGGCGTAACCCTTCTAGAGGGGCTCGTTTTCTGCGTTCTCTGCGTATTCACCCAAGAGATGTGACAAAAACTCTTTTCATTTTGATTGAACTCCATTCTATGTCTTGGGATTCTCTTCATTTCTTGATATGATCCGACAATTTGAATTCAGGAGCAGGAAAAATAATTATGAAAAATTATACTTTTACAAGCGAATCCGTTTCCGAGGGGCATCCCGATAAAATCTGTGATCGGATTTCTGACACTCTTCTTGATGCTTTTTTACAGCGTGACCCAGAAGCTCGTACTGCCATTGAAACAGTGGCCACTACCAACCGTGTGATTTTGGTGGGTGAAGTCAGCTCGGAATTTTCTCCGTTGCCTGACGAAATTGAAGATCTTATTCGCATGACGGTCAAAGAGATTGGCTATGAGCAAGATGGTTTTCATTGGAAAAATTTGAAAATTGAAAATTATCTTCATGCCCAATCCCCTGATATTGCCATGGGTGTTAAGGCCTCGGCAACAAAAGACGAAGGTGCCGGAGATCAAGGCATTATGTTTGGCTATGCGTGTTCTGACACAAAGGCCCTCATGCCCGCTCCCCTTTATTATGCACACAAAATTTTAAGACACCTTTCTGAAGGCCGTGCGCGCGGGGATTTCCCCACACTTGGGCCTGATTCCAAATCTCAGATTTCCATCAAATATGAGAATGACAAACCTATGGGATGCACAGCAATTGTTTTATCTACGCAACATGACGCCTCTCTAACTCAAGACGATGTTCGCGCCATTGTCACCCCTGTGATTGAAAGTGTCTTGCCCAAAGGTTGGATGTGCCCCCTTGACAAGCTTTATGTTAATCCCACCGGGCGATTCGTAATCGGAGGCCCCGATGGAGATGCAGGCCTTACGGGTCGGAAAATTATCGTCGACACTTATGGTGGTGCATCAGCTCATGGCGGGGGCGCTTTTTCTGGAAAAGACCCTTCCAAAGTTGACCGATCTGCCGCTTATATGGCGCGATATATCGCTAAAAATATTGTGGCTGCAGGCCTTGCTGAAAAGTGTGTTCTACAACTCTCTTACGCCATTGGCAGGGCAGATCCAACCTCCCTTTATCTCAATACGTTTGAAACAGGAAAAGTGGATGAAGAAAAACTCTTGCGCATTTTGCCGGAACTCGTCAATTTGACGCCACGCGGCATTCGAACCCATTTGAATCTTAACCGCCCCATCTATGCGCGCACAGCGGCCTATGGTCATTTTGGTCGCACTCCGGATGAGGATGGAGGATTTTCCTGGGAGACCTGTGATCTCGTGAATGAATTAACATCGTATTTTGGCCACTCAGTAAAGTATGCATAAATTACATTTTTATGGACGCAGGAAGGGCAAAGCCCTTCGCCCTCGGGCCCAAAATGCCCTTGATTATAAGCTCCCTCAAGTGCTCATTCCGCTTGAGACGCCTTTATCCTTTTTTGAAGACGCTCAGGAAGTCTGGCTTGAAATTGGCTTTGGGGGAGGTGAACATTTGGCATCTCAACTCAAAAATAATCCTCATGTTCATATCATCGGCGTTGAGCCTTTCATGAATGGTGTGGCCAGTCTTTTAAAAGCAGTGGAGGATCCTGACCTCCCACGCCTTCATCTTTTACCTGATGATGTAAGACTTTTACTCCCTCAAATCCCGGAGAAAAGTCTGAGCCGTATTTTTGTGCTTTTCCCCGATCCTTGGCCAAAAAAACGCCATCACATGAGACGCCTTTTGCAAAAAGAATTTCTTGACCTTCTTCTTCCCAAATTAAAACCTGGGGGCATTTTTCGTGTGGCCTCTGATCACGCCGATTATCTCATCCACATTCATGAGATATTCCATGAGAGGTTTGAACTTGAAAAGGTTTTTGGTCCCCTATCTCTTGAAACGCCAGAAAATTGGCCTGCGCGCCCCGAAGGGTGGCCGCCCACCCGTTATGAACAAAAGGCTCTCCGACAAGCCATTCCTTGCGCCTATTATGAATTTCGAAAGAGGGGGGCATAGACGTTAAAAAAAATTGAGAGCAGATCTTCTCGCCATTGTCATACTGAAATAAATTCAGCATGATCACTTGAAAAGGCGGGATTACACTCCGAAAACAAGGTTTGATTTTTTAATTTAACAAAAAACAAGGAGGAATTTATGAAATTAATTACTATTCTTTTATCTTTCTGTGCCCTTCCACTTGCGGCAGAGCCTACCAAAATATCTTGTCCCTCACCGCGTGAGATCAAATTAGAGGGCGCCGTGAAACTACCTCACACTGCCGGAAATGATTGGAAAGGTGAAGCTGAAATTGGAAAAATGCTTTGGTTTTTTAGCGGCACAGAGAAAGTCGAGACCGGCAAAGATGGCATCGCTATTTTCAGTTGTAACTATGGAAATCGGGGTAATAAATTAACGCTTAAAATGACCTCAATACACAAAGCCGCCGAGTGCACACAAGATATTTGTGAGCCCATTAAAGGTAAAGGCAGCGGGAAAAAAATGCTTCAAGCCTGCACCTATTCTTGCGGGAAGTAATACCTCTAACTCTAACCGTTCTTGGTTCACTTATCCTCGGGGGGCCGCGGCACGCTTCAAGCGGTCATTGATAGCAAGGCCAAGGCCTTGATGGGGGATGGGCGCTACAGCGATTCCCGCATAATGTGATTGATCGAGCTTTCGCATCATTGCAAACAAATGACTGGCAGCTTCTTGAAGGTCTCCCTTTGGACTTAAATTTAAAAGCCCTTCTTGTTCTTCAGGATATTCTGGACCAAAGGCGAGGAAGGCTTCGTTTTTTTGACCTACACTTACGTTCATACGTAATGGTAAGTTCGGCGCATAATGAGTCTCGAGTTGTCCAGGGGCCTTAATTGCCAAAGGCGATCCTTTTGTAAGGGGCCCCAAGAGATTTTCCAGATCTTCAAGAGAAATTCCACCGGGTCGCAAAAGTTGAGGAGCTTCTCCACTTAAATCCAAAATGGTGGACTCAAGACCCACGATGCAAGCTCCCCCATCCAAAACGGGAAGGGCCCCGTGAAAAGCGATTTCGACATCTTCTGCACATGTTGGACTGATGGAGCCTGAGGGGTTAGCGCTAGGCGCCGCCAAAAGACCTACTTTTGAAAGCACGGCGTGCATGAGAGGATGTTGAGGCATCCGGATTGCCACTGTCTCAAGCCCTGCCAAAGCCAGAAGTGAGAGATTAGAATTTTGATTTTTAGGAAGGACGACCGTCAAAGGTCCTGGCCAAAAAGCCTCTGCCAATTTTTCCGCCCAAGGATTCCAAATGACATGAGACTTTAAAAGATCAAGGTTGTATCCATGGATAATAAGTGGATTAAACTGAGGACGCTTTTTCTGGGCATAAATGGCCGCAATGGCTTGATCAGAAGACGCCAGCCCTGCCAATCCATAAACGGTTTCGGTCGGAAGGGCTACGATTGCGCTTCCCAAAAGTCTT
The DNA here is from genome assembly GCF_035607555.1 of Candidatus Bealeia paramacronuclearis. NCBI lineage: Bacteria > Pseudomonadati > Pseudomonadota > Alphaproteobacteria > Holosporales > Holosporaceae > Candidatus Bealeia > Candidatus Bealeia paramacronuclearis. The sequence goes on from NZ_JAVHWZ010000003.1 coordinate 51,708, forward strand.
TGAGACAGCAATTCAATGTTTTTAGGAGAAGGTGGGTAAATCATGTTTTTGACCAAAAACCATAAAACCGCGTGTGACAAATTGTGGGTCTCCGTAATTGAGAGTTCCGCCTTTTAAATTTTGAACAATGCCGCCGGCGGCTTCCACAATGGCGTGTCCTGCAGCAACATCCCACTCATAGCATTTACTAAACCGGATATAAAGATCCACATCACCGCGCGCAATATAGCAAAATTTACTAGCACCACCACGTGCTTTGAGGGAGGCCACTTTGAAATGAGAAAAAAATGACTCATAAAGATCATCGTGTTGCGCTTTTGTGCTTCCTACCATGGCGTCTACGCCGTCTTCCGGGAAATTCCGCGTATAAATGGCTTCACGGAGACCATCTTTAATTTTAAAAGAGGCAGTTCCATGCCCCACATAAACTTCATTTTCGGTCGGAAGCGCAATCACCCCCAAAAGAGGCTTATGATTTTCCATAAGGGCAATATTCACACAAAAATGCCCATTTTTACGGATAAACCCGCGTGTCCCGTCAAGAGGATCAATAATCCAATAAAGGGGGGATTGTGCGCTTTTTTCATTAACCTCAAGAGAGCTTTCTTCAGAGACGATAGGGATCTCAGGTGTTAATTTTTTTAAGGCAGACTGCAGACACGCATCGGCCGCCAAATCCGCATTGGTGAGCGGACTTCCGTCATCCTTGGATTCAACTTCAAAACCTTTATCATAGAAACTAAGAAGTAACTGCGAGGTTTCCTGGCCCATGGCAATGAGCTCATCAATGAGTTTTTCTGAAATCAATTTTGGCTATAGACTCGTTCGTTTTTCTTATGTGATTATGCGGGTATTGTTCACGAATGGAAAGGATTTTCTGATGTCCATTGATGCGCGCTTGAAAGACCTAGGAATTGAGCTGCCCTCGCCGCCCCCTGCTGTGGCCAATTATGTACCTTATGTGGTGATCAACCAGATGGTCATCATCTCAGGGCAACTCCCCATATGGGAGGGACAATTTCCTTATCTCGGGAAAGTAGGAGAAAATATCAACCTTGAAGAAGCGCAAAAAGCGGCACGACTTTGTGGCATCAATATCCTGACTCAATTGAAAATGGCGTGTGAAGGGGACCTGAATCGTGTTCTCCGTTGTGTCCGTTTGGGGGGATTCGTCAATGGACCTGATGATTTCAAAGATCAACCCAAAATCATCAATGGCGCCTCTGATCTTATGGTCGAAGTTTTTGGCGACAAGGGTCGTCATGCCCGCGCTGCTGTGGGCGTAAACTCCCTCCCCCTCGGCGTCCCTGTTGAAGTTGAGGCGATGTTTCTTTTAAAATAATTTAAGGAACAGGCTCCTTCCTGACATAAAAATCTTTTGTGTAAATGGCCGACACAAGGTCACCTTCAAGGATTTTATCCGTTGATTTTTGAATATAACTTTTGATCATCTCAATATCTGGCATAAAATCCGGATGCCACAATAGATACATGATGGAATAAATATCGACGAGAATTTCACTTCTCACACGCGGCATCACATCCTTTATTTTATTAGCTTCTTCGGGTGTATGGGCCTCCAATGTGACCGTAACCCCGACATACCCCTTTACAGAATCTTCTTGAAGTACTGGAATATCAAAAGGTTTCAAATGCACAAAATGATCCGGAGTGACGTTATTATGAGGAGGATCATCGTGAGATCCTCGGGATCCGCGATTGGGAAGCGTGGGAGGATCTGCCGCATAAACGGGGACTGTAGAAAAAATAAGTATGAAAAATAAAATCCAGTTTTTGAGCATATCCTCGCCCTTGATTGAGAATGAACCTCACTGTAATTGCGAACCGCCAAGCCTTTGTGAGTGCTGTGCGGCACTCTAGAAATCTTTTGTGTGATTTCCTTTTGTTCTGAATTGTATCTTGAATCCATCTCCAAAGTCGAGAGAAGATTGATAAGATGTAAGAGTTCAGCACATATTTAAATTCAAGAAGACTTGGGGTAGCCGCGCTGAAGGCACTGCAAAGGGATAAGCCCTAAAAGACACGTCGTTTATCAACGTGGAGCACCCGCGCAAATCTTTTAGCGTAGCACCCTTGCGTGATTAAGCTTAAGGATATTTTCATGATTCCTCAACGAGGATGACGCAATCTTAAGCAATTTTTATTTTATCAAGACAGTTTCTGGATTAAGCCAACTCTCTGTCATTGGCTCAAAACTAACGGATACAAGCCCAGAAAATGGATGTTCAAGAAACAAAAGGAAATCTATATTGGCAGAATATATAAACAATAAAATAAAAATCAGTGAAATCCTACAAATTAAACCTTCTTCCTTATAAAAAGAAAAAATTACAGTAAAGTAAATGAAAAAAATTATAAAATTCAAAAAAATTTGTGTTGTTTAATAATTCCCGCAGCATTTTTATTTTCTCTGTATTTTTTTATTATCTTGAATTTAAAAATATCATGAATGAACTTGTCAGGGAAGTTGTCAAAGTTGACATTCTTCATTGCCTGAAGCTTTTCTTCTCGCTACACTTCCCGTAAAAAAACACAGGGAATCCCATGACAAAAAATTCAAAAACCCTCCTCCCTCAAAAAGAGGTTCTTGACGCTTGGAATCACGGCTTTGAGATTCTCCGTGAACACAATTCGATCATGGGGCAAGCGCTTTCTCAAATGATGCAAGGTCAAGTGGGGCCACAAATGCTCTCACCCGCATCATTTGGAGATGCGCTTTTAAAAACATCACAAAGCTTACTCGAGCATCCCGAAAAATTACTCGAAGCCCAACAGAATCTCTTGACCCAAGTCTTTGAACTTTGGGAAGACACCTTTCAAAAAGCCAAAGACGCAGCAACAGAAATACAATCGAGTCGAGATAAGCGTTTTAAAAGTGATATTTGGAAAACTAATCCTTACTTTCATTTTTCTAAAGAGTACTATCTTTTGACGTCTCAATGGGTTCAGGATTTGGTTGGTGAGGCCGAAGGTTTGTCCCCTGACGATGCTCAAAAAGCGCGCTTTGCTCTCAAACAAATGACGGACGCCCTTTCGCCTACAAACTTTCCGTTTTCCAACCCTGAGGTCATTCAAAAAACTATTGAAACGGGCGGCGAGAATCTCAAGCAAGGTTATGAGCATTTGATGTCCGATATGATGCGCGGCGTAGGCGTTTCCACCACAGATATCAATGCTTTTGTTTTGGGAAAAACAATTGCCACAACACCGGGCGACGTCATTTTTCGTAATGACTATCTCGAACTCATTCATTACAAGCCATTGGTCAGAGAAATTTATCAGGCACCCATTTTAATCATTCCGCCGTGGATTAATAAATTTTATATTTTTGATTTAAGTCCCTCCAATTCTTTTGTGAAATGGATGCTAAGCCAGGGTCTTGATGTCTTTATTATTTCTTGGGTGAATCCTGGAATGGATATGGCCGAAAAAAGTTTTGCGGATTATATGATTCACGGTGTTTTAGAAGCTATGAAAACGATTGTGAAAAATCGAGTCTCTCCCGACATCCATCTTATGGGATATTGTATTGGCGGTGTTTTAACATTGTGCCTTTTGGGATATTTGGCCAAAAAGAAAGAGCCACTTCATGTCGTTTCGGCAACCCTTTTGGCGACCATTTTTGATTTTTCAAAAATTGGGGATCTTCGTGTCTTTTTAGACAAAACCCAAATTGATGCGGCGGAAGAACTCATGAAATCCAAAGATGTTTTGTCGGGGCAAAATATGAACAGCATCACAAGCTTGTTGCGCGCCAATGAAATGATTTGGTCATTTTTTGTGAAAAATTATCTTATGGGGCAAAAACCACCAGCTTTTGATTTTCTCTATTGGAATTCGGATGCAACAAACCTTCCTGCTACCATGCATAGCTTCGTTTTAAGAAGTCTTTTCCATGACAATCTTTTGATGAAGCCAAAATCCTTTTCTTTGGGAGGCGTTCCCATTGATCTTTCTTTAGTAAAAACTCCCATCTTCAGTTTGGCAACTCAAAATGATCATATTTCTCCTTGGAAAAGTTGTTATGAAATTACCCAAGTCTTGGAAGCCCCTGTGACTTTTGTCCTGGGAGGATCTGGGCATGTGGCTGGTGTGATGAATCCGCCCGCCCAAAATAAGTATGAGTATTGGCAGAATACAACTTACTCAGCGCTTCCAGAAAACTGGCTTAAAAACGCAAAAACTTCACAAGGATCTTGGTGGAAAACCTGGGACCATTGGATGGAAAATTATAAAGGGGAGAAAGTTCAACTCGACAAAATTTTAAAGGCATCCTATCCTCAAATAGAAGCGGCCCCCGGCCGTTATGTTGCCGTTTCTTATCGTGATGTCATTGAGGATCAAGCTGATGAATCTGCCCCAACCCGAAAACAAAAATCTGCCTGACCAATTTGTTTATCTTCATCATATTGACCCCACAATTCTGAGTGATTTAAAATATCTCACACATCATAATTTTCTCGGTCGTCCTTTGCCAGGCTACTATATGCCGTGTGTTATTTTAACGGAGCCTGCCGCAAGAGCTCTGACACGTGCGCAAAAAGATGCTAATGCTTTTGGGTTTACGCTTAAAGTTTATGACGCCTATCGCCCTCAAGATGCCGTGGATGAATTCATCCGTTGGGCTGAAGATGTGGAAGATCAAGTCATGAAAGCAGAATTTTATCCCGACATTAACAAAGCTGATGTTTTTGATTTGGGATATATCGCAAAACGTTCCACACATTCCCGGGGGAGTACTGTGGATTTAACACTTGTCCCGCTACCATCACCTCATCAGCGCCAATGGAGGCCTGGGGACCCGACTTTGGATTCCAGACTTCCCTACGATCAGCGGTTTCCTGACAATGGTATCGACTTGGGAACAGGATTTGATTGCTTTGACGAGCTCTCCCACCCCATGAATCCGAACCTTCCCGTTCATGTTCGTGCTAATCGTCTTCTTTTAAGAGCGCTCATGGAAAAGCATGGTTTTAGAGGGATTACAACAGAATGGTGGCACTTTACGTTGAAAGACGAGCCTTACCCTGACACCTACTTTAATTTTTCCCTGGCGTGAATTTAGTCTTCAACAATATCCTAACCATGGATGAGCTGTATTGCCACAGTCTTATCAACTACTACCGGCTTTAGCCGATAGTAGTTGATATCACGGAAATGGTATTATATGTTTTTCGCACGCTCTGAAAAGGCATCAAACATTTTTAAAAAGGCCGCATCAAAAAGGGGCTGAATGGTTTTTTGAAGAAATCTGTTTTTAAACTCAAAATCAATCATAAAATCCACTTGCGTTTCAGTGGGACTAAGGGGGGTAAAACCCCATTCGTTTTTCAGATACTGAAAGGGCCCAGACAGATATTCCACAGAGATTTTTTGATTGATCTCAAACTCCACGCGGGATCTAAATGTTTCTCGGAAGAATTTGTAACCTACTGCCAAATCGGCCACGAAAAAATCATCCCCTTTTTCGCGAATTTTACACGCCAAACACCAGGGCAAAAATTCAGGATATTTCTCAACATCTAAGACCAGATCATAAAGATTTTGAAAAGGATAAGGTAGAATGTGGGATTCCTGACGTTGGATCATGGAAAAATCGTTCTGATGTTCAAGAAAGCTCTCCTTTAATTTTTTATGAACTCATCACTCTTATGACAAGAGGGGTCGCAAAAGCACGCGAGATCCCCTCAAGGTTTCAGAACTTTAATTGCCCAATCTTGCTGCTTGAAGCCTTTTAAAATCATCGCCTGCGTGATAAGAGGATCGCGTCAAAGGGGAGGCCGCCATAACCAAAAATCCTTTACCTTTTCCCATTTCTGAATAACTATGGAATTCATCAGGCCTGACAAACCTATCGACATGGTGATGTTTGGGTGTGGGCTGAAGATATTGACCGATGGTCATAAAATCAACATCAGCTGCGCGTAGATCATCCATGACTTGATAAACTTCCTGCTTTTCCTCCCCCAATCCCACCATAATTCCAGACTTTGTGAAAATCGTAGGATCAAGTTCTTTGACGCGCTTTAAAAGCCACAAGGAGTGGAAATAGCGCGCTCCAGGCCTCACTGTCGAATAAAGCCTTGGAACTGTCTCAAGGTTGTGGTTGTAAACATCAGGCCGCGCCTCCACCACGATCTCAAGGGCCCCGTCTTTCCGCAAAAAATCAGGTGTTAAAACTTCGATGGTAGTGCCCGGTGATGACGCCCTGATATTGCGAATGACCTCGGCAAAATGGTTGGCGCCACCATCCTCAAGATCGTCTCGATCAACGGAAGTAATGACCACATGATGAAGCCCCATTTGCGCCACAGCCTCAGCGACGCGCTGGGGCTCATGGGGATCGAGAAGATCCGGACGGCCCGTTTTAATATTACAAAAACGGCACGCACGTGTGCACACCTCGCCCAAAATCATCACAGTGGCGTGTTTTTTTGCCCAGCATTCCCCAATGTTGGGGCAGGCCGCTTCTTCACACACAGTGTTGAGTTTTTTCTCACGAATTAAATCTCGTGTTTCTTGATACGCCTTAGATACGGGCGCTTTGACCCGAATCCAATCTGGCTTTTTCAAAGGGGTTTGAGGAGATGTCGTCACAAAACCAATCCTTCTTAAATATGGAGCGCACGCCCGTAAGCGCTTAAAACCGACTCATGCATCATTTCAGATAATGTTGGATGTGGGAAAACGGTTTGGATGAGGTCTTCTTCGGTCGCTTCCAGAGTTTTGGCGATGGTAAATCCTTGGATCATTTCGGTCACTTCTGCACCAATCATATGAGCACCTAAAAGCTCTCCAGTTTTGGCGTCAAAAATAGTTTTGACTAAGCCCTCAGGCTCCCCCATGGCAATGGCTTTTCCATTGCCCATGAAGGGAAAACGGCCCACTTGAATTGTATATCCCAGTTCTTTGGCTTTGTGTTCGGTGAGACCTATGCTTGCAATTTGAGGAAGGCTGTATGTACATCCTGGAATGTTCATTTTAGTCAACGGATGTGCGGAGTGGTGTCCAGCCATTTTCTCCACACACAAAACGCCTTCATGGCTCGCCTTATGGGCAAGCCATGGCGCTGAAGTCACATCCCCAATGGCGTAAATTCCAGGCTCATTCGTCTCACACCATTCATTCGTAATAATCTGGTTTTTCTCAACCTTCACTTTTGTTTTCTCAAGACCCAGATTTTCTGTATTCCCAACGACGCCCACGGCCACAATCACACGATCAAAATTTTCTTCATGAGATTTTCCAGCCCGTTCAAAAGTTGCGGTAACAGTATCTTTTCCTTTTTTGAGATTTGCAACTTTGGTGCTAGTGTGAATTTTAATACCTTGCTTTTCAAAAGCCTTTTTCGCAAGTTCACTAATCTCAGGATCTTCTACGGGCAAAATACGATCCAAGACTTCCACCAAGGTGACCTGAGACCCCATAGTTTTATAAAAGCTTGCGAACTCTACACCTATAGCGCCGGTACCAATAACGAGTAGGGATTTCGGCAAAGTTTCTGGAATCATCGCCTCTTTATAAGTCCAGACCAATTTATGATCGGGCTCAAGGCCTGGAAAAATGCGGGGACGCGCACCAGTTGCTAAAATCACATTTTTGGCTTTATAGATTTTATCTCCAACTTTAACTTGGTGTTGTTCTCTAGATTTTCCGTCAACTTTGGCTTCGCCATCAATCACATCAATTTTGTTTTTCTTCATCAAATGGCGAATGCCATTGGAAAGTTGGGTGGCCACTCCGCGGGAGCGTTCGATGATTTTTTGAAAATCAAAACTAACTTTTTCTGCCTTAAATCCATAATCATCGAGATGATTCAAAAGATGATGAATCTCTGAACACCGCAAAAGGGCTTTTGTGGGAATACATCCCCAATTGAGACAAATTCCGCCCATGTGGGCTTTTTCAACAAGGGCAACTTTCAATCCCAATTGACTCGCTCGAATGGCCGCCACATATCCGCCGGGTCCACCCCCAATCACAATAAGATTATAATCTGACATTCGTATTCAATCCTCGTTCATTAAATCTGGGCTGACGTTAGCACGATCATTTTCGAAGATCTAGTGGGGGCTCAATCATCCAGCAAAGAGATATAATAGACCAGATTTACCCGTGAACGTCTTCCACTTTTTTTCGACGGCTGAGATAAGTATAAACCGCAGGAATCAAGAAGAGTGTGAAAAGGGTTCCAAAGCTCATACCGCCCACAATGACCCAACCAATTTGCTCGCGGGTTTCAGCGCCTGGACCTGAGGCCAAAGCCAAAGGAATGGCACCCAAAACCATCGCAAAAGTTGTCATAAGAATAGGACGTAAGCGCAAACGCGCTGCTTCCATAACGGCTTCAAAGGGTCTCATCCCCTCATCTTGGAGTTTGTTGGCAAAATCGATAATTAAAATACCGTGCTTTGTAATAAGTCCAATCAATGTCACAAGACCAATCTGGCTATAAATATTGAGTGTACCTGTAGGCGTGAGCCATAATGTTAGAACAGCGCCGGCAAGGGATAAAGGAACACTCAAGATAATAATGAGAGGATCCACAAAGCTTTCAAATTGAGCCGCCATCACTAAGAAAATGAAGGCCAGCGCAAGGCCAAAAATCATATATAGGGTATAGCTTTCTTTAATATAATCACGCGTTCCCCCGCTGACTGTTGTGAAATAACCATCAGGCAATATCCTTTTTGCGACTGCTTCCACATCCGTCAAAACCTGCCCCAAACCATAACCTTCTTTGAGTCGAGCATCTAATGTGACCGCACGAAGCCCATCAAAGTGATTAACCTCAGGGGTGGACTCCCGGCTAATTACTTCGATAAGATCCGACAAGGGAACATAGGTTTCCTTATTATCGCGACTGCCCCGAACATACATGGCCAGCACATCTTGAGGCCCTTTGCGGAAATTTTCACCCACCCACACACGCACAGGATACTGTTTATTTTCCCGCTCAAAGTTCGTGGATTTTCGTCCTCCAATGAGTGTATCTAAAGTTTGTGCTATATTTTCAGGATCAACACCTAAAGTTGCGGCTTTATCGATATTAATTTTGGCTTTGTAATCCTGCACAGGCGCCCCAACATCAGGCTGAATGCTCGAAGCTTCAATACCAGGATGCTGTCCCATTGCAGCCCATATCCGCTGCATTTGATGCATGAGGTCGTCATAACTGCGAGAGGTTTGAATCACAAAACTAAGATCTTCGCCCGAGGAGCCTGAAACAAGAGATTTGCTAGGACAGTAAACGCTAATCTGAAGCCCTGGAATTTTAGCGAGTTCAGGTTTTAATTCTTTAGCAATTTCAGAACATTTTTTCGTGCGATCTTCCCAAGGCACCAACGTGTTCATAGAGTAGGAATCTTCTCCCACTTGAATGACCATCATACGTTTCATAATCTCTGGGGCGGTTGAGAGAATCTGGTCGGCTTTTGTCGCATGGCGATCAATAGCTTTAAGAGTGGCGCCTGCAGGGGCCAACATGCTCGAACGAATTGTACCTTGATCTTCCCGGGGCGCGAGCTCTTTTTCAAGTTGGTATTTTCCAATATAGGCGCCTGATCCTGCAATCACAAGTGCACCTATCACAGCATAAAGACGGAAGTGAAGAACGGACTTCAGTGCACTAGCATACCCATTATCTAAAGCATCTAAAATACGCGTCATAAACGTTGCAAACTTATTAAAATAACTCGCGAGTTTTGATGTTCCTAACCCAGGATGATCTTCTCCTACCAATAAGCGTGAGCACATCATGGGTGACAGCGTGAGTGCGATAAATCCCGAAACGAGAACGGCTCCGGCCAAGGTAATCGAAAATTCAGTAAAGAGTTTTCCGGTCATGCCGGTTGAAAGAGCTACAGGTGCATAAACAGCCGCCAAAGTTAGGGTCATGGCCACAACGGCAAAGCTGATTTCTTTGGTGCCTTTAATGGCCGCTTCCATAGGCGTTAAGCCTTTTTCGATATAGCGATAGACGTTTTCAACAACTACAATGGCATCATCGACCACAAGTCCAATGGCAAGCACAAGAGCCAAAAGAGTCAAAAGATTAATAGAAAATCCAAATGCATACATGAGTGCAAAGGCTCCAATCAACGAAATCGGAATGGTCACAAGTGGAATTAAAGATGCTCGGATAGAATGGAGGAAGAAAAAGACAACGAGAATTACCAAAATGGAGGCTTCCCAAATTGCAGAGTAAACTTCATCTACGGACCGTTGAATAAAGACAGTATTATCAGATGAGACCTCTAATTTAATACTCGCCGGCAATGAGGCCCGAATTTCATCAATACGCGTGTAAAGCTCTTTTGCAATTTCTAAAGGATTGGCCGTGGATTGTTTAATAATGCCAATACCCACCGCATTTTGACCGTTAAAACGAGAGATAAAGCGGGTATCTTCAGAATTAAGTTCAGCGTGCCCCACGTCTTTAAGACGAATTAATTTGCCCTCCCGATCGGCTATAATGAGATTGTTAAATTCATCTTGAGTTTTCAAACTGGCCGTTGTTGTGAGCTGATACTCGCGTTCTTCACCTTTAAGACGTCCAGCAGGTTTTTTAATATTTTGCTTTTTAAGGGCCCCAGCAATATCTGTTGCTGTGATTTTATACGCATTCAAGCGCACAGGATCGAGCACCAAATGCATCTCGATATTTCCGCCACCATAAATTTCAACGCTTGAAACACCTTTTAAAGTTTCAAGTTCACTTTTCAAAAAGCGGTTCGCATAATCGGCCAATTCACTGACGGTTTTCCGTTCACTCACAAGCGCCAAAAACATAGTAGGGGCAGCATCAGCATCGGCTTTTTTAATTTCAGGGTCTTGCGCTTCATCGGGAAGTGTATTGCGTACCCGGCTCAAGCGATCCCTCACGTCGGCTGCAGCTGCATCCATATCCCGATCAATGCGAAAATTAAGTTTAATAACGCTTTCATCAGGACCACTTCTGGACGTCATATACTCAAGCCCTTGAAGCCCTCCTAAGGCTTCTTCAAGCGGGCGAGTGAGTTGCTGCTCAACGATCTGAGGACTTGCACCTTCCAGTTGCGTTCTCACGCTAATGAGTGGTTTGTCAACTTCAGGGAATTGCCTGACAGGAAGATAAGTATAGCTCACAGCACCAACCATCACGATGATGATGCTCATCACAGTTGCAAGAACGGGCCTTCGAATTAAGAGTTCAACGAAACGCATGAGAAAATATATCCCTTATATGAGTATTTACTTTTTTTGTTCTTCCATGACAGCAACCTCATCACCATCATGAAGTCGGAACTGGCCATTAATCACAATAGTATCACCTTCTTTGAGCCCATTCGTGACTTCAACCATTTTTCCGTCTTTCATGCCCGTGCTGACCACAGTGCGGATGGCAATCTTATCCATAACTACAAAAACAACGGGTTCCCCATCTTCAAGCTCAATTGCAGTTTCTGGAATTAACACTGCGTTTTTAATTTCTCCTGCAGCAATACTCATGTGGGCATAAAGACCGGGACGTAATTTCAAATCCGTATTAGGTAAAGTAGCCCTGATTTTAATGGTATGCGTTGCTGGATCAACCTCAGGAGCCAGAGCTTTGATGGTTGCATCCATGGGCAAAATATCATAATCCGCAATAGTCGCATCGACGACATCACCAGGTTTGATTTTTCCCAGCAAAGATTCGGGAACGTTGAAGTCCACATTAATGGGGGTTAAATCAACCAAATTCACAAGTTCCGTTTGTTCTGAGACAAGGGCACCTACACTCACATTGCTGATTCCCATCACCCCCTCAAAAGGAGCTTTGATGATAGTATCTTCCAATTTGATTTTAGCTTCATCAAGCTGGGCTTCGTTGACTTGAAGGGTTGCTAAAGCTTTATCTCGATTTTGAAGAGTGCCAAATTTTTTCTCAAGCAAAGACGTAGCCCTGCGATATTCCTCACGGGAAAGTGCAACTTGAGCTTCGGCTTCCTTCACTTTAGCTTTATAAAGTGCATCGCTAATTTTATAAAGTGGCGCTCCTTTTTTTACTTCTTGCCCTTCTTCAAAAAGAATTTCTGCAATCTGACCACTTACTTCGGGTCGGATGGAGACGGATTGATTAGCCGTTAAAATCCCTGAAGACTTTACCCGATTGGTAATTGTTGCTGTTTTGGCAATGGTCACCTCCACAGGAACAGCTTCTTTTTGAGGGAGATCCATGGTTTTTTTATGCACAAAGAAATATTGGAAGGCACCAAAGCCGGCTCCGGCGACGACAGCTGCGAGAATGATTTTTTGATATGTTTTCATTTTTTTCCAACACTTAGTAGATTGTTTCAGATTTGTCTCCACAAACCCATCTATTTTTAATACTATAAATTATAAAAGTTAACAATAAGCTAAAATTTTAGGGAGTGATTTCATATGCGGGATGAAAAATTAATTTTTGCCGAACTTCTTTGCTCTCGCTTATGTCACGACCTCATCACACCGGTGGGCGCTATTAACACAGGCCTTGAACTTTTTGATGAGCACGCGGGTGGAAAGTCAGGGGACAGCGAAGAAATTTTAAATCTCATTCGCCAAAGTGCGATTGCCGCGTCTTCTCGATTGAGTTTTTATCGAGCTGCTTTTGGTAGTAGCGGTGGCGGAATTGCCTTGGGAGATGTTAAACGCCATGTGGAGAGATTTTTCACCCCCAGCAAACTCACTTTTTCTTGGGAAGAGCCTTTTGAGCCCAATCTCAATATTCCACAATGGGGACGCCTTCTTTTAAATATTGTTTTATGGATTAATGAATGTGCCCCTCGCGGAGGCGAGCTCAAAATTAAAGTCCCTCAAGAACATCATTTATGTGCAGAAATCGAACTTGAGGGCGATCATATTACGGTATCGCCTGATGGAAAATCAGCGCTTTTGGGGGAAGCGCCTTTAAAAGATCTTACACCGCGCACAATTCAGCCTTATTTGCTTTCGCTTTTAGGAAAAAGTGCCAACGTCGTTTTTGAGATTACGCAAACCAACGCACGTCGAATTGTCTTTGTGGCCAAGAAGAAAACGTAAAAAAGACGAGGCTTATCCCACACCCCCCACACACATTTTTTAATGTTTAATGTGATTCTCTCTTTCCTCGCTTGACAGCCTTAAGAGCTTGTGTTCTGAATTAACCCATTAAAAAAATATAATAAATTAAATCTCAAGGAGGTATTTATGAAATCTCATGTGTCTTTTCGTGCGCTTGTTTTAGGGTCTGTGTTTTCAGTTTCATTTTCGTTTTCAGCATTTTCTATCGGCTTTGACGAGTTCAAAAATGTGGGCATTGAAAACGAATGGAATAACGCACCAAAGACGGTACAGGAGAGATTAAAAGGTGCCAAAGATTTGGATTCTGCCTTTGAATCCGCATTGAAAATCGAAAAAGTGACATCAGATATCAAACATGAAACCTCCCAAAGTTTTCTGCGCCAAATTTTAAAAGTGGAAACTTCCATTTCTTGTGGTCATCAAGAAGATCAAGATGGAGAAGCGCTCACCGGTTTTGGAAATCAGATTGAAAAAGTTTTTGGATTTTATCAAATGTCCGCCAAGGTTGTGCGTGATTATTCGGATAAGACAAAAAAACTCTCCTCGCAAGAGGTGAATCAATTGGGTCAGCTTGCCCTTTGGATCAAACGCAATTTTTCTGCTATTGAATCCGATCGAAAAATCATGGCACGCCCCTTTTTTCTCCGTCGTGTGGGATACAATTCTCACCATAAAGAGGCTATGGAAACCACATGGAACGCCTTGGCGAAAGTTAAAAAAATGGATCTCATTTTAAAGACGCTGAATGATCTTGGAAACGACTCAGAGATGCGCCAACTTTTTGAGATTACGGATCAAACAAAACCTGAGGAAATCATTTTAACACGGAAAAAATTGAGTAATCTGCCTTCTTATCTTCTGGAAGGATTTTCTGAGTTTCAAGTCCCAGAAAATTTCAAATACAGCTATCAGGAACTTCAAAATCTCAAATTTTTTTACGACACCCCTTTTTCGGTTTTATGGTCGGGAGACAATGATGATGTTTCAAAACCAAATTCCCCAGTGAAATTAGGGGCAGTTCAACCCCTTCAGGATTTGGGGATGGAGATTGAGGCAAATCGCGTTTTGAGCAAGGCCTTCCAATTGGAGGGAAGGCAAAAATTTATAAACGAGATTAATTATCGTGTCTTGGGAGGCTTGCAGGTTAATCTTGATAAACTGCCAGAAATCCAAAAGAAAATTAAAGAGGCTGAAAGCTCACTTCGTCAAAAATGGGCACAGCATGTTTTGGGACGCAGTTTAAAAACCAATGAAGAGCTTCCGAATCAACCAGGTTTTAATGGGCTCCTTCAACATGTTCATCTTGTGGCGGCCATGCACTTTGTGCTCGATAATGGCAAGTTGGATTCTGAATCCGTGGGTTATCTCAAAAAATCCGCTGATGTGCGTCTGGCCGAAATTCTCGTGAAGGCCAAAAAAATTTATGACACCGCATTGAAGGGGAATACCGACGCATTTCAAGAAGTTTGTAGCTGGATCAAATATATTGATGAAAAAAACACGGATCTTTTTATTAAAGGCGATAGAGAGTTTTTTGATGAATTTGAGGGCACAAATGCTACGAGTGAAGAGAAATTACGATTTGAAAAAATCATTACTGGCATTTACAGCGTGATGGGGCAATTAGAGATTTCAAATCATCCTGAATTTGTAACGTGGAAATTGGCAACCGAAGACAGAAAAACTGAAGAAATTACAAAAAGCCTTCTCCTGCGTATCAAGGGTTATGAAGATGAGATTCAAAAAGATTGGCTTTTGAGTCGCAGTCCTGAAATCAAAGCTTTGCCCCTAGAGCTTTCCCCAGAAGATCAAAAAGCCGTTCAAATTTGGGAAGAGGCTTCCCAAAAATTACAAAAGGAAGGCACTCAAAATACAGATGAATCAAAAAAACTGCATAAGTTGGTGTGGGAAGATCATCCTTATGAGCAAGCTCAAAAAGTACTTTTTCGCCATACTCTTACGGTCAAAATTTATAGTATTCTTGGAGGGATTCAGGGTATTTTACAACAAACAGAGGATGATAAAGTCATTCTTCAGTCGCTTTTAAAATCACGAGATCTTTTAACCCAAATTAAGGAGGCTTCTGAAAACAAAGGAAATCTCTTGGCACAATTGGGTGATGAACCCCATTGGAAATTAAAGTTAGAGGTGATCCAAAATATTTGGAATTTCACACCAGAGCGTTATCGTAAAGCCATTTCAGATATTAAAATATATGGAAACCAATTAAAGCCAATTGTGGCAAAATCACAAATGCAAAACATCCAGGTTGATGAAAAAGAAACCCAGCCGTTCGTGGATAAAATTTTAGAGGCCGACAAAATTTTGAAGGGACCTCTTCCCGAAAAGGTTAGTTTTAATGGCATTTTTGCCAATAAAGCTGCTACCAGTTCCTATAGTATTCATAGGGATTTCAAGCGTTCTGAATCGCTGGTTAAATTTTGGTGGAGCAAACGTAAAACGTCCAACTTCTTTCAAAATGAAAAACGATTCGAGGATGTACTTCTTCTCCGCCAGTTTTTTGATGTGGATGCCAAACCCGACCTTGATCCAAAAATGAAAGCAGCTTTATTGAATGCAATTTGGAATGCGTCCCAAAGAAAGCTAACCCTTGAGTCCTATTTGCAATAGGGGAGAAAAGCAGATGGAAGGTTGTGGTTTTCGTAAAATCTCCTTTAAAACATCGAAGTTAAAGGGTGTCGTGATCCAGAGTCTTTTGGCCTCCACCCTTCTATTCTCACCTCTTGGCGCTACATTTGAAACCCTTGTGGAAACTCTGGGACTTAAAAAAGATACCCAAGTTCAAACCGCAAAATCAAAAATCGGTCATCTTTTTCAAGTCGAAGAAGATCCCAAGAAAGCTCCTTCAAAAAACAAAGTTATTCAAACAACGCCCCTTGAAAAAGAGATTTTAGAGCTTCACCAAAAAGCCCTTTTGCTTCAAATTTCAGACAAAGATATTTGGGGGGATTTTTTAAAAAACCTCTCATTTTTTCAAGGTGTTCAGCCTTCTGTCCATCCCGCATTTCGAAAAAATCAAATAGTTGAAATCTCTAAACGTGTCCAAAAACTTCAAGAAGCCTATAGTGATGAGTTAGGAAAGTATTTTATTCGTAAAAGTATTCCCATGATCGGTGAGGATTTGGATACCTTTCAAGTCATTAAAACACGATACCTCACTCTTTTTAATATCCATTCATTTATTGCCGCACACTGGCTGACAAAAGAAAAATCAGATTTTGTAGCACCCTGTTTCATTCTGGGAACTCAATTGGCGCAAGCCAAATTAATTGAAAGCGTATTTGAAGATGAATTCCAAAAACAATTAACTCAACAACGGGAAGAACGCCGCAAAATTAAAGAAGAAAAGGAAAGGCAAAAGAAGGAACAGGCCAAAAATCAAAAATCTGAAAAGAAAGAAAGTGATTCCAAAGAGGAGACAAAAGAAGAAACTCCCGAAATTATGGAAGGCCCTAAAATAGAAGGGGAAATTGTGGAAGAAAAAGAATTACCCGAAATCACACGGTCGGAAATTACCTTCTTCCCTTCTCAGGTTTTTGAAAGCTTGAAAGGTCACATATTGCCCCCCGAAGTCAATTCTTGGAACTCCTCATTTCCTTTGGAGTTCAAAGACATTGATGAGCTCATCAAAAAATATCAAACCCCTTTTGATGATCTTTCTGCACACATTTTCCCAAAACAATCCCCTATAAAAGAGGAAGTCAAACTTGATAAAAATGAGACGGAAGATGAAAAAAAAGTCGTCAAAACTGAAAATTTAAAACTGGAGGAGGAAGCACCCCCCAAAGACACTAAACTTGAACTCAAAAACTCAAAACTTGAGGAGGAAGACACCAAAAAAACTCCTCCTTTTGAGATTCTTGAAAAGTTAAAAATATTCCGCCATCCTGGCATTTTCTCAACCTTGATGAATCAACACGGTTTTGAGGTGGCCGATCAATATCTCTTTTTAAAATCTATTCAACTCCTTAAATCGATGACAACGGACACAACCTCTGAAAAACTCACACAAAAACTGAAACTTGCCTGGAACCTTCATACGACAAAAGGAAAAGAGAAGAACTCTCAAACTTCCGTATCTGAGGAATTTCTCAAGGCTTTTTCCAATTGGGCGGCTCAAAATAAGGAGCTTGATATCCATCGCCTTAAATTTAATGAAAGCAGTCCATTAGAAATGAAATACGCGCATTTTATGAAACAACATGGACCTAAATTTTTGAAAATGCTGGAAGAGAAAAAAGAAAAAGAAGCCCAACAACTCATTAATATGATTGTGGGGACGGACGGATGGAAGCATCATCAATCCACGCTTTCTAAAAAAGAACCACAAGAAAAAGTTACACCCCTTGAAGAAGAATTAAGAAAAGCTTGGACTAGGATTTGAAATAACGGCCTTCACCTCACATTACCCCTCTGAAAACACGGACACTCTCCTCCTTCAATCCCATTTTTTATGAACAAAACCTGCGCAAAAATCATTTTGGCACGGTTCTCGCATAGATTCCTCATGAGAAAGGTTAAAACCATGACAATGAAAATGACACAGCACAGGGCTAGGAATTTCAAGACGAGCTTGCAGCTCACAGTTTTTGCAAGTCTCATGGTTTTGTTGTCGTCAACTTCCCTTTCTAGCGCCCCCTCAAACTCAACATCGCATTCCTCCAGGATTAAAGATATTGTGAGCTTTGAGGGCGTGCGTGACAACCAATTGGTAGGATATGGACTTGTGGTGGGCCTTAATGGAACAGGTGATGGTTTAACGAATGCGCCTTTCACGAGAGAAAGTCTTGTGAGTATGCTTGAGCGATTGGGCGTCAATATTCGTGATCAGCTCGCCAATCTTAAAACAAAGAATGTGGCAGCTGTCATGGTGACTGCAAATTTACCCCCCTTTTCTCGCCAGGGCGCACGCATTGATATTAGTGTCTCTGCAATGGGAGACGCGAAAGATCTCTTAGGAGGAACTCTTTTGGTAACGCCTCTTATGGGTGCGGATGGTGACGTTTATGCTGTGGCTCAAGGTCCCATTACCACGGGAAGTTTTCAAGCCAGTGGATCTTCTGGATCCTCTATTACTAAGGGCGTTCCCACCAATGGAAAAATTCCCAATGGGGCTATTATCGAAAAAGAAATTGGATTTGAACTTAAAAATCAGGATGGTCTCAAGCTTTCCCTCTTTAATCCTGATTTTACCACTGCAAAAAGAATTGCCGATGCGGTTAATGTGAAATTTGGACATGTTGCTGACGCTTTGGATCCAACCACAGTTCAGCTACAAATTCCTGCAAAATTTGCGGCAAATCCCGTAGCCTTCATCACAGAGGTGGAGCAAATGCCGATTACTCCAGATTTGGGTGCTAAAGTCGTGATCGATGAAGCCAATGGCGTCATTGTTATGGGTAAAAATGTACGCATTAGTGAAGTCGCCGTATCTCATGGCAATCTCACAATTAAGATTACAGAAACCCCTCAAGTTTCCCAACCCAATCCGTTTTCGATTGGAGGAACAACAGAAATTGTAGCGCGCACAGGAATTGATGTGAAAGAGGACTCCAATAAAAAGATGGTGGTGCTTGATGGCGGAACAACACTCCAACAACTCGTTGATGGACTCAATGCTCTGGGCGTATCTCCTCGAGATATGATCACGATCCTTGAGACAATCAAGTCTGCAGGCGCCCTTCAAGCCGAAATTGAGGTGAAATGATGATACCGATGATCGCACCCACAGATGTCAAAGCCCTGGATACTATTTCTCCAGATGATAAGAAAATGGAAAGACAGTCGCGAGATTTTTTGGCCGTCTTTTTAGGAAAAATATACGGCCCTCTTTTTGATCGCAGTGGAATCAGTACATCTTGGGATGGAAATGATTTTGAAGAAAGCGGACAGGCGTCTGGTTACAGTCGTCTGACATCATCTCTCTCCCAAACTGAAATTGGTGCGATCTTAGCACAAGACAAAGGCTTTGAATCTTTCGTTCAAGATTTCAAGGTGTCCCTTCTGAAAATGCAAAAAAATGGAGGCTATAATGCACACAAGTCTCACAGCTAAAATACCCCAAGAAGTGCAAGAAGTTTTAAATCTCACAGATACACTTATTGCGATTGTGAAAGAAGAAACGCGCCTGATTCAAAAACGAAATTATAAAGAAGCCGTAACTTTTCAAAATAAGAAAGGCGAACTTTTGAATGAGTACGCGCAAGCCATTGCGATCATGAAATCGAATCCCTCTCTCAAAGAAAATCTCAGTTCTTCTGAGAAAAAGCGCCTTGAGGATAAGGCCGAAGAACTTCACCAAATCTCAATTCTCAATGAAATCACAATTACCGCGGCTTATGAAACATGCCAAAAAATCATGGTAGTCGTGATGGACATTGCCCAAAAAGAGTTAAAAGAAAATGCGCCCTATAATCGCACAGGGGCGTTTTACAAGCCGATAACACGCGCCTATTCCAATTCCTTTGGGGCGATCTCGCTCGATCGGAGGTTTTAATGGCCGGCATTACATCCCTAGATAACGCATCCAGTCTTCTGATTTCAGGAACAAACGTTGCCAAAAGCCTTTTGAATAACAAAGCTGAACGTTTGGGAAGCTCTCAGAGTCCTGATTATACAAAAAAAGATCCTCTCATTGCGCTCACGACTTCAGGGGGCGGCTATTCTTCTGTATCTGTTCAAAAATATGCACGGCTCGTTGATCCAGTAATGCGGCAGCAGAGATTTGATGCCATAGGCGATCTTTCTTTAGCAGAAGTTCAAAATAATTATGGAACACAACTTTCTAATCTCTTGGGACGCTTTAACGATGACAAAGCGCTCAGCAATCGAATTACAGATGTCTTTAGC
Organism: Candidatus Bealeia paramacronuclearis; assembly: GCF_035607555.1. Lineage (NCBI taxonomy): Bacteria > Pseudomonadati > Pseudomonadota > Alphaproteobacteria > Holosporales > Holosporaceae > Candidatus Bealeia > Candidatus Bealeia paramacronuclearis. Next base: position 71,664 of record NZ_JAVHWZ010000003.1, read on the forward strand.
AAAATTGACGCTCTCGTTAGTAGTCCCACGAACTCGAGAACGCCTTCAGATTTGAAAGATTCTTTCCTTCAACTCACTTCTATGCTGAATGATGTCACCAATGGTATTCAAACGCTTCGAACCCAATGTGAGCAAGACATCGCATCAGGTGTTACAAAAACAAATACGCTTCTCCAGAATCTTTTCGATTCAAACACACAACTGAACAGCATCTTTGGTTTAGGGAACGATGTGTCACGCGTAATGGACCCGCATGATTCTATTATAGAACAACTGGCCAGCTATTTGCCTTTAAAAGTTGAAGATCAAAAGTCTGGAGCCAGCTATATTACTTCGCCTTTTCCTTTATTGCTTCAAAAAAATGAACCTATTAGTTTTCAAGGTGGAAATGTTTTAACGCCGCAACAATTTTATAATATTAACGGCACAGGAACCCTTCAGGGCATTAAAGATGCTGATGGAAATGACGTCACTTATGCTCTAACTCGTGGCAGCTTAGGTGGGCTTATAGAACTCAGAGATACGATTTTACCCGAAGCTCAGTCTCTCATTGACAACCTCACAGCCACGCTTATGACTGAATTTAATGCTATTTCCAACAAGGGAACCGCTTATACGCCGGATAGTGTTTTAACGGGAGAACGTATTATTCCTCCCACTGGTGATACAACTCCTTTTACAGGACAAGGTACACTTCGCGTGGCACTCATTGATAGGACAACGCATATTATTACCAATCACGTCGATATTAACATGGCAAATATTAATACCATTGGTGACATGAGAAATGCATTTGCAACGGTTCCAGGACTTACAACGGCGTATGACACAAACAATCGCCTTCAACTCAATTCTAACAATCCAAACCTTGGAATTTCGATGGTCTCTTTGACCGGAGTGCAAACGGCATCTGAAACAACCACAGGAAAAAATTTAGCACGAGTTACGCAGTTTGCAGCAAAAGGGTGGGAATCTAAGCGAAAGACATGAGTTTTGTTATTTCTCTAGAGATATCATGCTTAATAACATCCCACTGCTGCTGATAAAAAGAGAAGCCTCCAGCAAGTCGTCTTTTAAATCTTTGAATCCAAGCCGAAATGGCAAGAAATATATGATTTCTTTGGGCTCGTCCCGTGCGAGACTGACAGCGTTCAAGACCGCATGTTTGCTTTAATTCCCGATGATAAACTTCGATTTTCCAACGCGATTTCATGACCAGTTCAATATGATCACGAGAGGGATTATCCCTATTGGTTCCGATATAATCCGTGCGACCGTTTTTGGCACGAGTTACGCAGTTTGCAGGAGAAGAGAGAAGAGATAAGGTGAGAGGGAATATTTATTAAATGAGAAGAAATGATGTCTCGACACAAATGCACAAAATCACTTTATCGTTCATTTTTACAAGCCAGCAGTGTGCGCTATTCAGGGTTGGCACTTTCGGAGGTGTCACCGATTCCATTGTCGCATGACAGCGTCAATCGATGGTTGAGTTCTAGTGCATTGCGTCCGAGCGGAGTGTGGAATCTTACTCAATCTCTTATTAACAAGAAAGAACCTTGTTTTTTAGTATGTGACGATACAATTTTGGATAAAAATCGGAGCGAGAAGATAGAGCTTGTGCATTATCAGTATTCTGGGAATGCCCATGATGTTATTGCGGGGATAGGTCTTGTCAATTTGGTATGGCATGGCCTGAGGAGTCATGACTCTATTCCTGTTGATTATCGTATTTATGATAAAGCCAGCGATGGCAAAAGCAAGAATGACCATTTCAGGGAAATGTTAAAGCTGGCTCAAGACAGAGGGATAAATCCGGATGACGTGGTTGCAGACGCTTGGTACTCGAGCTTGAATAATCTGAAGGCCATTGAATCCATAGGCTGGACATGGGTGATGGGGTTGAAGAAAAACAGGAAAGTGAATCGTGGAGAAACTCTTGAAAAGCTGGACATTCCAGATGAAGGACTGAAAGTTCACTTACGCGGATATGGATGGATTACTGTTTTCCGGTTTGTTGCCAAAAACGGTCGCACGGATTATATCGGAACCAATAGGGATAATCCCTCTCGTGATCATATTGAACTGGTCATGAAATCGCGTTGGAAAATCGAAGTTTATCATCGGGAATTAAAGCAAACATGCGGTCTTGAACGCTGTCAGTCTCGCACGGGACGAGCCCAAAGAAATCATATATTTCTTGCCATTTCGGCTTGGATTCAAAGATTTAAAAGACGACTTGCTGGAGGCTTCTCTTTTTATCAGCAGCAGTGGGATGTTATTAAGCATGATATCTCTAGAGAAATAACAAAACTCATGTCTTTCGCTTAGATTCCCACCCTTTTGCTGCAAACTGCGTAACTCGTGATAGAGTCATGACTCCTCAGGCCATGCCATACCAAATTGACAAGACCTATCCCCGCAATAACATCATGGGCATTCCCAGAATACTGATAATGCACAAGCTCTATCTTCTCGCTCCGATTTTTATCCAAAATTGTATCGTCACATACTAAAAAACAAGGTTCTTTCTTGTTAATAAGAGATTGAGTAAGATTCCACACTCCGCTCGGACGCAATGCACTAGAACTCAACCATCGATTGACGCTGTCATGCGACAATGGAATCGGTGACACCTCCGAAAGTGCCAACCCTGAATAGCGCACACTGCTGGCTTGTAAAAATGAACGATAAAGTGATTTTGTGCATTTGTGTCGAGACATCATTTCTTCTCATTTAATAAATATTCCCTCTCACCTTATCTCTTCTCTCTTCTCCTGCAAACTGCGTAACTCGTGCATAAATACGATAATCAACAGGAATAGAGTCATGACTCCTCAGGCCATGCCATACCAAATTGACAAGACCTATCCCCGCAATAACATCATGGGCATTCCCAGAATACTGATAATGCACAAGCTCTATCTTCTCGCTCCGATTTTTATCCAAAATTGTATCGTCACATACTAAAAAACAAGGTTCTTTCTTGTTAATAAGAGATTGAGTAAGATTCCACACTCCGCTCGGACGCAATGCACTAGAACTCAACCATCGATTGACGCTGTCATGCGACAATGGAATCGGTGACACCTCCGAAAGTGCCAACCCTGAATAGCGCACACTGCTGGCTTGTAAAAATGAACGATAAAGTGATTTTGTGCATTTGTGTCGAGACATCATTTCTTCTCATTTAATAAATATTCCCTCTCACCTTATCTCTTCTCTCTTCTCCTGCAAACTGCGTAACTCGTGTTTAGGAATCTCTCATTATTTTGGGTTTAACAGCGTGTTTTCAGCACCAGGTTTTAATCCCGAAGGCACAAATGTGGGCCTTTCAAATGTGGTGACGATGAGTTCAAAATTTCAAACGAACCCGTCTTTATTTCCCAAAGGAACTTTGAATACCGGAGTTGTTACTGACGGCACAACACCTGGTCCTTCCATTGGAGATGTATCTAACGCGGGACTCTATGTTTTAGATGCCTCACTTAATATTTCAGGCGTTGATCCTTTAAGAACAAGATCTGTTAATTTCCCTGCAGTCGGATCTTTGAGTGCGACAAATCAACCCTTTTATAGTTACTCCTCGGTTGTTTCTGGAAATATTGCACGTATTTCTGAAAATCTTGCAACTGCAGAAACGACGCAAACGCACCAACTCGAAGCTGTTCAAGACAATTATGACGCCCTTAGTAAAGTTGATCCGGAAGAAGAATTAATGACTCTTCCTGATGTGACAATTTTGATGAATTTTTTGATGACAGCTCAGGCGCAGGTTCTTGAAGCCAAGCGCTCTATTCTCTCATTAACACGTGCTGCATGAGGTAAATTATGATCACAAATACACAACTTCCCCCCGCTTATCTCAGAGGTACATTAAATGCTTACTCTCAGTTAACAGACGCACAAACGCAAGTTTCAAGCGGAGAAATTGCCCAAACCCTTTCTCAATCTCCAGATGCCGCACAAGAGGTTATGATTAACAGTGCTCAAAAACAATGGGCGGACCATAAAATTAAACTTTTGACACAAATTGATGTGGATGCCTCTACACGTGTAACTTCTATAGATGAAATTCTTGAAAGTGCCACACGTATTAGTACATTAATCATTCAGGCCAACTCTGGAGGCAATGGGCTGAACAATAGCTTTACAGAAAATATGAATCAGGAATTGACGACTATTTTTCAATCCCTCAATGTTAGAAACGATAATGGCGATTATCTTTTTTCAGGTACGGCTTTAAACGTGCCCCCTGCGAATCGGGCGTTGTTAGTGAACCCTCCAACAACAGGAAGCACGCCCGATTTTACTTGGTTTCAAGGTTTGAATGATACAGCCATCACAGCCAATTCTTCTGGAATTGAAATGTTATTACGAGGCGCTCAAATGGCCTATACAGCCTCCATGGGTCCACCTCCAGATCAAGCTAGACTTTCCAGTGCAATGCAACTTGTCAATCAAGGAATCCAAGACATGAGCGATGGAATATTACCATTGACCGTAAATGCTCAAAAAACTATCGAAACTGGAATTGACTCTTGGACAAACTCACAAATCAACGCACAAAACCAAATTTCCAGTTTGGCAGACGCATCGATTATGGAAGCCGTAATGGCCATACAACAAAGGTCTGTAGAAATACAAGGAGCCTTCATTGCTAATGCAGAAATTCGAGACGCTATGAAAGCGTTAATTAACAGCATTCGTTAAAAAAGGAGAAAAAAAATGGTCTTAAGTGAAATCGTACAAAAAACAATGAATCAAGGAATTCAAAAACATTTAATCATTCTAAATACAACACTGCCCATGACGGAGTTGGGTGTTTATCCCAGTCGGTATGGGGAGATTGAAGCTCAGGATGACAAAAAAATATATTTCGTCCATGGTCTTCCCGGATTTGATAATGCGAGAGAATTCAGCCTTATTGCCCTTCCTGAAAAGCAATATAAAGGCTTCTTCCTTCTTCAGAATTTAGAGAATGAGGATATAGCGTTCTTGACCCTGCCCTTGCCTGAAGAAATCGGACTCATCTCAGAAAATGATTTAAAAGAAGCCGCTATGGCCACGGGATGCCCTGTTAAAGATGCCCTGTTCCTCCTCGTGATTTCGATTGTGCAAGAAGGCCCCAAAGCCAAAATTTACGCCAATATGCGCGCCCCCATTGTGGTGGATATTCATCGCAGGGTCGCCCAACAATACGTTATGATCAATCCGGATTACCCAATCCGTTACGACTTAACATAAAGGCACCTCTATTTTTCAGAAGCGTTCTGGGTTTTGAGTTCCACATTTTGACTGTGCCACTCATGCCAAGTATGGATCAAGGATTGCACTTCTTCAAGGCTGAATGATTGAGCCTGAGGCAACTTTAAAATACCTTCAATTTTTGAAGCAGAACATTTTGCCAATTCTTTTAAAATATTCATTCGCAATGAATGAGCAGCAGGATTTTGGGGGATAATTGACAAAATGGTGTGCCTGTATTGTGCAAGAATACTCATGCGATTTGAAATTTCCTGAGAATCCAGTTCAAGCCATATTTTCAAAATATCAAACCATCTCGAATCCATAAAAGGGTAATTATCATCTACTTGAAAATAAATGCTTTGAAACTTACTAGAGATAACTTGAATTTGATCAGCGCTCCCCGGAATCACAGCCAAGAAAAGCCAGTATTTTAGATTACTTGTATGATAAGGTATCTGTCTCTGATTTTCGTCAGGCACGGGTAGTTTGTCAAAAAATTTCAAAACAGGTGATTTTTTGAAAATCTCTAATCCTTCTGACAATTTTTCAGAGGTAAATTCCAACAACTGTGAAGCAAAACAATCAACTTCTGGTTTTCCAAAAGCCTCCAAAAACTCAGGGATGACTTTTAAACGTGCAAGACTTGTTTGCGCGTCTAAATTCAAAATGGCGTTTATGAGCTTCCAATTATAGGTAGAGATATCACTAAATTTATCAGTTTTAGCCAAAATATTAATATTTTGACTAATAACTTGGGCTCGTGCGATGAACTCTTTGAGCTCGACATCAGGAACCCAAAGATTTAGAAAAAAACTTAAATCATGATTGGGTTTTATTTTTGAACGTTCTTTTAATTCATGTAAGTTTTTGGCCTTGGCCATCCAGAAAGGACTACAAAGCAGAAGCTTTTGACATTTTTCTCTCTGCAAATTATCCTTGGGTAAAATACCTGTTTTTTGCCCAATTACATGTAAAGGAAATCCAGTTTCCAATATGCGGTACATCCCTCTTAAAAAAGTCGCATTTTCTTTTTGAACACCTTCATAAGCTCTCTCTTTTATATTTTTAATTTCTTCATTGCTCCAAACAAAAGCAGCTAAGTCAGGGGAATTAAAATTCCATCTGTTTGGATCTTCATTGACATTCCAAACCTCAATCATTTTTTGAGCGGCAATCTTATTTTGTTGCTCTCGACTATGAAAATTATACGTTTTCCCAATAAGTGCCAGGGATTCGAGAGTTTCCCAATCCATATAGAAAATTATTCTTTGAAAAATCTCTCCTGGCAATTCAACATTTTTTATTTTAACGGGAGGATAACCCTTTATTTTATATTCATCATCAACTGCTTTCAACGAAGCTATCAAAGCTGCACTTGTCATTAAAAGTGCTAACATTTTTTTGATCATTTTCTTTTTCATTACTGTCTCCATTTTTATAGATTAAGAATAATTGATTAAATTTTAATTTTTAAGGAATTCTGGAAATGACTTCTCGATGATTTAACATAATTTCTTGACCCTCTCTCTTGAAATTGTCAAAGTGAGAATATGAAAAAATTTGCATTTATAGGTTCGGATTCCCCAGAAGCGAAAACAGCACTGGAGGTGCTTTCCAAAATTAATCCTCAACACACTGTCGAAGACGCGGATGTGATCATTGCTTTGGGGGGAGACGGACTTATGCTCGAAGTTCTCCATAAAACCCTTTCGATTTCAAAGCCTGTGTATGGCATGAATTGTGGAACGGTTGGTTTTTTGATGAATTCTTTTTCTGAAGACGCCCTTCAAGACCGCGTGAAAAAAGCAATCCCAACCCATCTGCATCCTTTGAAAATGTCCGCAAGAACGAATGCCGGGGAAATACACCGCGCCCTTGCATTTAACGAAGTCTCCCTCATTCGTGAATCACGACAAGCTTCTAAAATTGAAATTAGCATTGATGGTAGAGTTCGCTTAACGGAATTAATTTGTGATGGCGTTTTAATCTCAACGCCTGCGGGAAGTACAGCATATAATCTTTCTGCCCATGGTCCGATTTTGCCCATAGGATCGCCACTTTTAGCTTTAACACCTATCAGCGCTTATCGTCCTCGCAGATGGCACGGCGCCATTCTGCCTCATTCGGCCAATATTACATTTACCATTCTTGATCGTGAAAAGCGTCCTGTGACCGCCGTTGCCGATTTTACCGAAATCCGCGATGTGATCTCTGTCTCTATTCATGAAGATCGGACCCATTATGTAACCGTTCTTTTTGACGAGGGGCATAATTTAGAAGAGCGCATTCTTCAAGAACAATTCCACGTGGGGTGAGGTTTTTTAAACGACCTCAAATCCCGCTCTTAATTTTTCGATCGTCTCTTCGAGGTGTTCGGGAGTATAGGGAGCTTTAAAATCCCCCTTCCAAGCCGCACTCGGCCAAGCCTTGTCCCCCACATAACGGGCCACCACATGAACATGAAGTTGGGGCACGATATTTCCCAAGGATCCCACATTTAATTTATCAGGACTAAAAATGGATTGGGTGACATGACTGGCGCGGACAATTTCTCTAATGAGTTGAATTTGATCCCCCTCTTCAAGTTCTATAATTTCACGGACATGGAGACGCTTGGGAATTAAAAGGATCCAAGGAAACGTAGAATTCAAACTCAGTCGAATTTGAGACAATTCAAGATCGGTCACATAGACAGAGTCTTCTTCCAGGCGCGGGTCAAGAGTGAACATGGTGGAGTCCTTTTTTTGTTGATAATAAAGACTACCCCAACTTTTCTGAAAAGCAAATCTCCTAGATTTCCTTTCGATAGGTATAGGCATTAACCAAATTACCTTTAAGAGTTTTTAAAATCTTTGGACTTGTATTGATTCTTTGAAAGTTCATTTTCTCGTAAAAACCAGGTGCCTGAAAATCTATGGTCCCCAATTGCGCAATGTGTGCCCCTTGAGATTTGGAAAAAGACAGAGCAGCGTTCATCACCTTGCTTCCCAAGCCTGTTCCACGCACACTGGAGTCAATCCAAAATATATCAATGTCACTATGGGGAATCACCACGTCTTTTGTGTTAAGTGTTCCAAAAAGCCCCCCTTTAATAATTCCATTTTTTCTGACAAACACACCAAAGTTTCCCAAAGGGACAGGAGGAGACTCCTCTTGAGGTTCAACTCTCCATTCAAAGGCGTTCTTAAAAGTCTTGATCTCACCCTCTAATGCGAAAATCATACTAGAAATGTGATGTATTTTAGAAGTTTTGAGACGTCGTTTTCCTTTTGATGCCTTAACTTTTTTTAATTCCTCTTGCCACTTTTGAAGTTGGAGGTTTAGGCATTTTTTTCTGTCACAAAGATCCTGTTTTGATGTTGCCGACGTCAGCAGTTCTTTATAAAAATTCTGAGTATAAACTGGTTCCTTAAGATGAGGAGTTTCTCCTGTAAGAACATACCCATGAGTGCGCAAAAACTCAGACAACTTAAATCCATCATGTTGAGTCAAACTGAGTGGCTCTATCGGTTCCTTCCCATTTTTGACAGAGATATAGGAACGGCGAATCCCTTTTTGAAGGGCTTCTTTTTCAAGCTTCATCAAAAGGGTTGCAGTTTTAGAAGCCCCCAACTGCAAAAGAAGATCATCAAACGCACCAGAAATACTTTCTTGAAAAGCACAGGCAAAAGGTTCAGAAGAGTGGGGCAAATAAATTAACGTTTCTGAAAAATTTTCGAGGTATTGCCGATTGTGTCCCATAAGCCCATATCCAACTTTCAGGCAATCATTGGGATGAGCGAGAGGTGAAAGTGTAATTTCAAGATTACCTGGAATTTTAAAAGGTTTTTTATATCCTGGAATTTGGATGAGTTTCGATTTTTGAAACCACACCGTCTGCCCTTTTGATGGATTGAGACGGTTGTCAGATTTCGGATCAGTCGCATCAAAACCTATACGTTTTAAAGATTACGTTCCCTTTTTAATCACAATGGCCGAAGAGTTTCCTACTTCATATTCGAGCTCGTCAATAGCCCTTATTTCGGGAAAACTTAAAGATACTAAGGCCAACCCCACAAAAAACAATTTCATATTTAAAGGCTCCAAAACAAATTATTTTGAATTCTATAAAATAAATTATTGAATATTTCAATCTTTTTAATCAAAAATATTCATTAAATAAATTTTGAAAAAACACAGGAATCAATCCAATTAACGGATTACCCTGTACACTTCTCGATTATTAATCCGTCCAGCAATTAAGGTACGTTCCATATTATGGAAATCTACAGACTTTCTTACGCTTTCTTTACAAAATACATTTTTTTCAAAATCCAGAGACATCACCTCAGGTTAAAATCTAAAAAAAATTAATGTATATCAATAAAAAAATATTGACATGCGATTTTCTCCTATATATAAGACGGTTAAGCTGGAGTAAATTTTCTTCTTAAGTCAAAAAAATGCTGAGTTTTTATTCTTTGACAAATATACATTTTCTTCAATTATTTAATTTATGGTGAATCCTATGTGTCGTTTTCTTCTCAAGTTTTTCTTATCTCTATTTTTGTGCCTCAATTTATCAGCAGCTGGCGAAGACTATGACCCTATTGCTAAATATTATGTACCGGGGCGCCTTTTTGGAGACACTTAACTAAAGATAGATAACGTGATAAGATGGCTTATTTAAAGGGGGATAGGCCATGGAATGCAAGAAATGTAATTCAGTTCAGTATGTTAAGAATGGAATGGTCAGAGGGATCCAACGCTACCGCTGTAAAAGCTGCGGCTGCAACTTCACAAATACACCTAAGCGCGGAAAGCCAGAGGCCATGAAAGCCTTGGCAATCCTTTTATATACATTGGGAAATGCAAGCTTTGGAATGATCGGAAAGGTTCTTAAAGTCAGTAATGTCGCTGTTTTGAAGTGGATTCGAAAAGAGGCAAAATCATTGGAAAGGCCTGCCGTTCCATCTGACCTTAAGCTCGTTCAAATCGACGAGATGTGGCATTACGTGAATGGAAAAAAAACAAAATTTGGATCTGGAAAGCCTTTGACCCTGTGTCAGGGCGAGTTATCTCCTGGACTTTGGGTCGCCGTGATGATCGAACAGCCAAAAGCTTAATCGACGAAATCGGCACGAGGGATCTCACTTTCATCACGGACGATTGGGAGGGATTTCATCGTCTAATTCCTGAACATCAACTTTTTACTGGCAAGGATTTAACCTACCCAATCGAGCAGGATAACAGCAACACACGTCATTATCTCGCGCGCTTTCGAAGGCGCTCCAAGGTCACGTCTCGAAGCCATGAAATGGTAGATCTTTCCTTACTTCTTCTTTACCATCTCTCCAATCCTGAAGTCTTCAAAAAATATCTGGACTCTTTCTTATCTATCTTTAGTTAAGAGTCTCCCTTTTTGATATCATAGAGGTTTTGAAAGATCTTGAATTGCGACCAATTCTTTTAAAGATGGGGTATACTGCAGAGATGCTACCAGAGGTTTCTCAACCGCAAATAGGATACTTTCAGGGGCTTTATCAACGCGTTCCTCAAAATGAGTTGATTGATTTGGAAAAGGGACCTGAAGACAATAAAGAAAAATTGGAAAAGGCCCTTGAAAGGGCCTACCTCCAAAATCGACGCCAACTTTATCAAAAAGGGATGAAGCAGGAAACCGTGGGAACCTTAATAACACCGCTTGTTCTGAGTGGTGGTTTAGTGGCTGTTGAAGTCACCGGTATCGATTCTAGTGGTTTTGCAGCAACTCTTTTTGGAATCAATATCCTTTATAATTTGATTGACGGAGGAAAACCTCTCAAACCCCTTATCACCAATTGGATGTATCCTGAAAACGATCCCCTCTATTCCTTTGAGCGTGAGTATGCCCTAAAGAAGCCCTTATTAAACTTTTTAGATGCAAAAGACGATTTGAAAAATTACTCCGAATATAAGGCCGTGCCCTTTCCAGAGGAGCAATTTCTCATTGCCCGAAGAAGCCCTATGAATATGAGTGGCGCTTTGCAGCTTTTAAATTTGTTTTTCAAAATACCCACGCAAAGTGTTAATCCCACTTTGCCAGTAAAAGAGATTGAAAAAAGCCTTCAACTTTATTCCAAAGAGGCGAGAGAGATTATTCTCAGTGCCTGCATCAATCATCAAAAAGCCTATAGCTCCACTTTGGGGCTCAATCCTCAAACACGGGAATTTGTCAATTTGGTGTCAACACCAGGAACAGGTAAAAGTTATTGTGTAGAGGAAACCGGACGCAAAATGAATCTTCCGGTTGTCACAATTTGTTTAGCAGGAGCAACCCCTGACAGTTTGTTTGGAACCAGTACAATCCCAGGGCTTTTGCTTGAAAAACTGGGTGAGATGCAAGGGGCCAGAAATGGAATTCTTTTCCTTGATGAATTGGATCGGGTTTTAAATGATACTAATTTGATGTCTGTTCTTTTGCCCTTCCTTGAGCCCAATAACAAAAAATTCTTTAGCGCCTATTTGAAACGTCACATTGATGTCAGCCATTTGTTCATATGGGTGGCAGGAAATCTGAATTTTAAAGAAGCGGCTTTAAAAAATCGTTTTCACGAAAAAAAGACGGCGTCTCTTGAAATCGTTGATAGGGATCTTCTTTTGGACACAGTCATGACGACCTATCTTCCTAAAAAATTAATGAAGGGGGAAATTGTGGAGTCTGAAACGCAATCAATCTGACGTAAAGGCACAGTTGAGTATCTGGAAAGAGTTGAGGCGCCTGAGGAGAAAAAAGAGGCTGTTCGTCCTCCCTACTCTTTCAGAGATGCTCACGCGATCATTGATAAGTTTCTTGGCGACTGGAGACTTAAAAAACTAAAAATTGATTAAGCGTTTATCATCATTGAGGACCCTTGAAAAAGGTCCTCAAGGCTAATCACGCGGGGATGCCACGCCAAAAGACTTGCGCGGTGCCCCACGCTGATGAACGTCGTCTCTTTCAACACGTGCTGCAAAAGTTCAAAAACCTTTCTCTCGCTGTCTTCATCCAAAGAAGACGTCGCCTCATCCATCAAAAGCCATTGCGGTTTTTGGATAAGGGCACGGAGAATAGAAACGCGTTGTTGCTCTCCCAAAGATAAAACGCGCGCCCAATCATCAATCTCATTCAGGCGACCACTCAGATTTTCAAGTCCCACCAGATCCAAAAGATTGAGAAAATCTTTCTCTTCAAGCTTTGCGTGATCTTCAGGATAGGTGAGGATTTCTTTCAACGTGCCCAAAGGCATATAAGGTTTTTGCGGCAAAAACATCGGGCTTTGAGTGGGCAATTGGATTTGACCCGATCCATAGGGCCAGAGTCCTGACAATGTTCGCATGAGTGTACTTTTTCCAATACCGGAGGGACCTTTGATTAAGGTGTGTTCGCCTTTTTGAAATTTGAGATTAAGATTTTCAAAAAGGATTTTTTCATGAGGAAGAAAAATGGTGAGATTGCGGCAGGAGATAATAGAAGGTTCAGGATGAGGACTTATTCTAATCTCCTTGGGCAACTTCTCCAACTCCTCCATTTCGCCTAAGAACACTAAAAGACGGTTTGTAGTTGCCTTCCAATGGGCAATTGCGGGATATTGATCAACAAAAAACGAAAGGGCAGTATTGACGTGATTACAGGCACCAATTGTTTGCATAAGAGCCCCAAAGGTCACTTCTTTCGCGAAATAACGTGGGGCAATTAATAAAATTGGGAAAACGTAGGCAATTTGGCCATAAAAACTGATCCAGCCGCTGATCATAAAAGATCTTTTGATAATGGATTTGAAGTTATCATAAACATATTCAAAGCGATTGCCAAACGTTTGATTCTCTGAGTTTTCACCGCTATATAAAGCGATCCCTTCTGCATTTTCTCGAAAACGAATGAGGCTATAGCGAAAATCAGCTTCTCGTTTTTCTTGTTCATAATTGAGGGGAACAAGAGGATTTCCAATTTTCACGCTGATGAAACTTCCAATGATTGCGTAAATTAAGCCTGCCCAAAACATGTAGCCTGGAACTTCTAAGACCTTATCTCCTAAAGGAATTTTAAGCGTTCCGGATAAAACCCAAAGCACACCTAAAAAAGCAATCAGCATTAAAATATTTCTAAAGGCATCCAGAAAAAGGCGGATGGTCTCACTACAAAAATGACCTACATCCTCAGCAATGCGTTGATCTGGGTTATCGGTTTGAGATCCTGCCAAAAGGAGGTGATAATAATTCCGATGGGAAAGCCATTTTTGAATATAAAAATGGGTCAGCCATTTCCTCCACCTGAGTTCAAGGTGTTTTTGCGCATAAAACGCCAAAACGTATGTTGAAATGGCAAGGGCCGCAAGATAAGAGAATTTTTTTAAAAGTCCAAAAAAATCGTTCATTCTGAATTCTTGAAGGGCCGTATAAAAATCATTTCCCCAATAATTGAGCTCTAATTGTGTAAACACAAAGGCTGCCAAAAAACTTCCAGAGCATAAGAGAAGGAAGAGGGCTTCCCATTTTTTTTCGGAGCGCCAATAGGGCCATAAAATTTTAAAAACAGCTTTTGAAAAACTAAGATTTGGCTGAACCATGAAATCCTCTTTAAGCCTACCAGCTTACCGTGTTAAGATGAGTTCCTAACATAAAAAATACAAGAGGCATAGGGTGGCTCAAAACGCACAAGAAGAGCTTTTAGAGTATTACCAACAAGAGATGGCATACTTAAGGCGTTCTGGAGCCCGGTTTGCCCAACAATATCCTCATGTTGCCGAAGCTCTTAACTTAACCGCTACAGATACCTCTGACCCTCATGTGGAGCGTTTGCTGGAATCTTTTGCCTTTCTAACCGCCAAACTTCAAAAAGATGTGGATGATCGGTTTTCTCGTTTTTCTAATACCCTATTGTCTGTTCTTTATCCCCAATTTGTTCAGCCTTTTCCGTCTTCCTCCATTGCGCATTTTAAACTCTCTCCCCATTTGGGAAAATTGGCGACAGGCACTGTTGTTCCCAAAGGAACACAACTTTATACAGAAGCACAAAACGGGGAGAAGTGTCGTTTTCAAACCATTTATCCTGTGGAAATGTGGCCTGTTGAGATTATTGAAGCTGGAATCATCAGCCAAGATCAACTCAATCTTCCCGAAGCTCCTTTCAATACTCAGTGGTTTTATCATTTACGCATTCAAAGATATGATGGGGCAATGTCGGACTTGAATTTCAGTTCCTTGAGATTTTCGATTTTGGGCGGAAAATATCTTACGAACTTTATTTATTCGACAATTTTTGGATTTAGCCCTAATGCCGCCTCCCCCATTTTATTCCAAGGGGATGCGATGGACATGGCAGTTGTTTTGCCGTCTGATTCGATCTCACCCGTGGGATTTAATGAGGGGGAAAATTTAATTCCTTATCCGCCACAATCTCATGAAGCGTATCGCCTTTTGTGTGAGTATTTTATGTTCCCTGAAAAATTCATGTTCTTTGATTTGAAGAATCTTGCACCACAATCTTGCAATCAATATTTTGATATTTATATTGGGATAAATCCTAGTGTGAAGTTGGATAAAATTCATGTCTCATCAGATAATTTTAAATTGGGCTGCACACCAATTGTGAATTTATTCCCGAAAATTTCAGAGCCTTTGGATCTGACGAATCAATCTATTGCCTATAAATTAATTCCCGATCAAAGACGGCAAGGTTCCACAGAAATCCATTCCATTCAAAAAGTCACGGCCGCCGTTCCGGGCAAAAAAGATACACTCTCCTATTCGCCCTATTTTTCTTACAACCATGATATGGAGGAAAATGATCAAAGTCGATTCTGGTATGCCCAACGCAAACCCACAGATGTTCCCAATGCAATTGGAACGGACATGTGGCTGTCGTTTGTGGATTTTAAATTCAATCCCAATGCACCGAGCAATCAGTCGATTTATGCCCACACACTTTGTACAAATCGGGATTTGGCAACTTTTGTACCCGCAGGGGCGGCACTTCAAGTTGATGGCTCAATTCCTTCTGCGGTCATTACATGTGTGATGAGGCCTACACCTCAGGTCAATCCACTTTTGAGCGGGGACAATCTCTGGCAATTGATTTCTCAGCTGTCTTTAAATCATTTAAGCCTTTCGTGCGCGAACAATTCGATTGTGACATTGAAGGAAATGTTGCGTCTTTATATGTGGTCGAGCCGCTATGATGCGCAACCTGAGATCAACGCTCTTGAAGGAATTTCTTACCAGACCTCCGTTCGAAGGACTGGCACAGACGGATGGCGGGGATTTGTGCAAGGTCTCTCCATTAATTTGACGACTTCCTCAAATATTTTTGAGGGCTCTGGGCTCTTTTTATTGTGCAGCGTGTTGAATCAATTTTTCTCACTTTATGTGGGCATTAATTCTTACACGAGTTACGCAGTTTGCAGGAGAAGAGAGAAGAGATAAGGTGAGAGGGAATATTTATTAAATGAGAAGAAATGATGTCTCGACACAAATGCACAAAATCACTTTATCGTTCATTTTTACAAGCCAGCAGTGTGCGCTATTCAGGGTTGGCACTTTCGGAGGTGTCACCGATTCCATTGTCGCATGACAGCGTCAATCGATGGTTGAGTTCTAGTGCATTGCGTCCGAGCGGAGTGTGGAATCTTACTCAATCTCTTATTAACAAGAAAGAACCTTGTTTTTTAGTATGTGACGATACAATTTTGGATAAAAATCGGAGCGAGAAGATAGAGCTTGTGCATTATCAGTATTCTGGGAATGCCCATGATGTTATTGCGGGGATAGGTCTTGTCAATTTGGTATGGCATGGCCTGAGGAGTCATGACTCTATCACGAGTTACGCAGTTTGCAGCAAAAGGGTGGGAATCTAAGCGAAAGACATGAGTTTTGTTATTTCTCTAGAGATATCATGCTTAATAACATCCCACTGCTGCTGATAAAAAGAGAAGCCTCCAGCAAGTCGTCTTTTAAATCTTTGAATCCAAGCCGAAATGGCAAGAAATATATGATTTCTTTGGGCTCGTCCCGTGCGAGACTGACAGCGTTCAAGACCGCATGTTTGCTTTAATTCCCGATGATAAACTTCGATTTTCCAACGCGATTTCATGACCAGTTCAATATGATCACGAGAGGGATTATCCCTATTGGTTCCGATATAATCCGTGCGACCGTTTTTGGCAACAAACCGGAAAACAGTAATCCATCCATATCCGCGTAAGTGAACTTTCAGTCCTTCATCTGGAATGTCCAGCTTTTCAAGAGTTTCTCCACGATTCACTTTCCTGTTTTTCTTCAACCCCATCACCCATGTCCAGCCTATGGATTCAATGGCCTTCAGATTATTCAAGCTCGAGTACCAAGCGTCTGCAACCACGTCATCCGGATTTATCCCTCTGTCTTGAGCCAGCTTTAACATTTCCCTGAAATGGTCATTCTTGCTTTTGCCATCGCTGGCTTTATCATAAATACGATAATCAACAGGAATAGAGTCATGACTCCTCAGGCCATGCCATACCAAATTGACAAGACCTATCCCCGCAATAACATCATGGGCATTCCCAGAATACTGATAATGCACAAGCTCTATCTTCTCGCTCCGATTTTTATCCAAAATTGTATCGTCACATACTAAAAAACAAGGTTCTTTCTTGTTAATAAGAGATTGAGTAAGATTCCACACTCCGCTCGGACGCAATGCACTAGAACTCAACCATCGATTGACGCTGTCATGCGACAATGGAATCGGTGACACCTCCGAAAGTGCCAACCCTGAATAGCGCACACTGCTGGCTTGTAAAAATGAACGATAAAGTGATTTTGTGCATTTGTGTCGAGCGGAGTGTGGAATCTTACTCAATCTCTTATTAACAAGAAAGAACCTTGTTTTTTAGTATGTGACGATACAATTTTGGATAAAAATCGGAGCGAGAAGATAGAGCTTGTGCATTATCAGTATTCTGGGAATGCCCATGATGTTATTGCGGGGATAGGTCTTGTCAATTTGGTATGGCATGGCCTGAGGAGTCATGACTCTATTCCTGTTGATTATCGTATTTATGATAAAGCCAGCGATGGCAAAAGCAAGAATGACCATTTCAGGGAAATGTTAAAGCTGGCTCAAGACAGAGGGATAAATCCGGATGACGTGGTTGCAGACGCTTGGTACTCGAGCTTGAATAATCTGAAGGCCATTGAATCCATAGGCTGGACATGGGTGATGGGGTTGAAGAAAAACAGGAAAGTGAATCGTGGAGAAACTCTTGAAAAGCTGGACATTCCAGATGAAGGACTGAAAGTTCACTTACGCGGATATGGATGGATTACTGTTTTCCGGTTTGTTGCCAAAAACGGTCGCACGGATTATATCGGAACCAATAGGGATAATCCCTCTCGTGATCATATTGAACTGGTCATGAAATCGCGTTGGAAAATCGAAGTTTATCATCGGGAATTAAAGCAAACATGCGGTCTTGAACGCTGTCAGTCTCGCACGGGACGAGCCCAAAGAAATCATATATTTCTTGCCATTTCGGCTTGGATTCAAAGATTTAAAAGACGACTTGCTGGAGGCTTCTCTTTTTATCAGCAGCAGTGGGATGTTATTAAGCATGATATCTCTAGAGAAATAACAAAACTCATGTCTTTCGCTTAGATTCCCACCCTTTTGCTGCAAACTGCGTAACTCGTGTCTTATACTGAACTCTCGCTTATGACCAATGACTCAACTCAATTGTGGAAAAAATGGCCAACTCAAATCGGCGCACAGACACTTCTTTAAAAGACCAACTTTTTCAGGAGCCTTATCTTTTCGAGTTTCATCGCGCCATTCAAATTCTGGAGCTGATGGAGCCTGATAAGCTACCTTTAGGTTTAGGCGTAAATGCGAAAGATGAAGCTGTTGAGATCAAATCGCGCGCGCATTTTGATTCTTTGAGAAGTGATATTTATAGTCTTGAAAGCACCACGCAGCGTCATCAAACGCCCGTTATGGAAATTAATTTTATGGGGATTGCAGGCGTCCAAGGACCTCTGCCTTTTCCTTATAGTGAAATGATCATTCAACGCCAAAGAAGTGGAGATAGTAGTCTTAGAGATTTTTTAGATATCTTTAATCATCGATTGGTCTCGATTTTGCACCGCATTCGCAAACAATCTCAGATCAGTCTTTTTTCAAAACAACCCGATAAAATTCCTCATGCCACAGCTCTGAAGGCATTTTTGGGGATTAATGCAAAATCATTGCAAAAGCGCATGAAAGTGCCAGATCGTGCATTGTTGCAGTATGCAGGCCTTGTGTGGCGAAAACCCCACTCCCGTGAAGGTCTTGTCCAGCTTTTGATGACCTATTTTAATGTGCCCGTTACAATCGAAGAATGTGTGGGAAAAAGACGTGCCATTCATCCTGAGCATCAAACGCGCATTGGGCAATCTGGGCAATTTCAAACCCTTGGAAAAACGGCCGCTTTGGGAACGGCCATGTGGGATTACCAATCTCATTTCAGAGTTATCTTAGGACCACTCACGGCCAAACAATTTGCGCGCTTTTTGCCACACAAAAGTTCCTATCAAAGACTTTCAGATCTCATTAAATTTTATGTTCCCACAAACATGGATTTTGAAATTGAATTGCTGATTCAGCGGAAAGATATTTTTGCGCTCAAGCTCGATGAACAACATGCACTTGGCTGGACGTCTTGGCTTGGAAAAGCAAAACATAAAAACGACGTGCCAGATCTTCGGGTGCGTTTGGGATCTCAGATTTAGATTTTCCGGGAAGATGGTGCCATCGGAGAGAATCGGACTCTCGACCTCACCCTTACCAAGGGTGTGCTCTACCACTGAGCTACGATGGCGTTGGCCTGCAATCTGCCATAGGCCTGAGAGTGATGCAAGAGGAAGGTGATGCCTTTTTGAAAAAAGGTAGATTATGGGCATACTAAGCGATTTTTAAATAATATGTTCCCTGGATTGTCGCGCTAAGTTGAGCGCTCTTTGCTCCCAATGATATTAGAGAGGATTTCGTCAAATTTCATCTGATGACGAAACCAGGTGAGCTGCCGTTTAGCATACTGGCGCGTTTTGATCATCATAAGGTTTTGTGCAATCTCCAAAGACAGATCGCCCTTTAAATACGATTCAATTTCATCAAACCCAATGGCACTTCTAAGAGACGCAATTTCAGACAATCCTTTCTCCAAAAGAAAACTAACTTCTTCAATAGCCCCTTCTTCCCACATTTTAAGAACGCGCTCTTTCATAGCGCTTTCATGGGAAGCCCGCTCTGGAAAAATGCCGATTTTGTAAAATGCATAAGGGCTGGGATTTCGCCTTAAAGACTGCCAAAAGGACAGAGACCGTCCCGTTCCTAAAAGCACCTCAAGAGCCCGAGCGTTACGCTGGAGATCATGGGGATGAAGGCGTTCTGCCATAAGGGGGTCCTGGGTTTCTAAAAGATATCGAACCTCCAAAAGCTTTAGAGGCCTAACATAATCTTTGGTCGCTTGGGGCACGTCAGGAATGGGGGAAAGTCCTTCCAAAAGAGTGTTGAAATAAAACCCAGTCCCTCCCACAAGAATGCAAGGACTTGTAGCTTCCTCCAAAATATGAGTCACATCCTCTACCCATTTTAATGCGGAGTATTGCCCTTCAGGTCCCAAAAATCCATAAAGGCAATGAGGTACGATTTCTTTGTCTTGAGTTGAGGGTTGGGCCGTTAAAATGGGAAGGTCTTGATAAATCTGGAGACTGTCCGCATTAATAACTATGCCGCCCACTTTTTGGGCGAATTCGAGCGCATAAGAGGACTTTCCCGACCCTGTAGGTCCTGCGACAATGTAATGCTGAAGGTGTTGCTTTTCTTTCATGGTAAATATGTTTATAACGTTTAGACAACTTGAGAGTCACGATAAAAATTGATCCTGACTTATTTAACTTATGGTTTATTTCATGTCCTCATCCATTTTGATCCGCGGCGCTCGCGAACACAATTTAAAAAACCTGACGGTAGAAATCCCCCGGGATCAGCTTGTCGTCATCACAGGGCTTAGCGGATCAGGAAAATCCTCCTTGGCATTTGATACTCTTTATGCGGAAGGGCAGCGACGCTATGTTGAAAGTTTGTCGTCCTATGCGCGCCAATTTTTGCAACTCATGCAAAAGCCAGATGTAGACGGCATAGACGGGCTTTCCCCCGCCATTTCTATTGAGCAAAAAACCACATCTAAAAATCCCCGCTCGACGGTTGGAACCGTCACAGAAATTTATGACTATTTAAGACTTCTTTTTGCGCGCATTGGTGTGCCCCATTCTCCCGCAACGGGACTTCCCATTCAAAGCCAGACGGTTTCTGAAATGGTCGATAGGATTTTAATTCTACCGCAAGGCACACGCCTTTATTTATTGGCGCCCATCGTTCGCGGTCGCAAGGGCGAGTACAAAAAAGAAATCCTTGATTTGCGTAAAAAAGGATTTCAACGCATTCGCATTGATGGAAATCTGTACGATATTGAAGATGCGCCTGAGCTTAATAAAAAACTCAAACATGATATTGAGATTGTGGTCGATCGTCTTGTGGTGGGACCTGATTTGGGGAACCGCTTGGCAGAGGCAATTGAGACGGCTCTGAATCTTTCCGGTGGACTTTTGTATGCCCTAAACTCTGAAACTCAAGAGGACATCGTTTTTTCCTCTAAGTTTGCTTGCCCTGTTTCTGGATTTACCATTGAAGAAATTGAACCCCGATTGTTTTCTTTCAACAGTCCTTTTGGTGCCTGTCCCGCTTGTGATGGATTGGGGATGAAAGTCTCTTTTGACCCAGATTTGATCATTCCTGATGAAACATTATCTTTGGAGGGAGGAGCTGTTGCCCCCTGGGCCAATTCCTTTGCTTTTTATTATAATCAGGCTCTCGAAGCGGTGTGCCAAAAATATGGCGGCAAAATGACGATACCTTTCCATAAGCTGCCTGAAAAAACGAAGGAAGTCATTTTATATGGTTCGGGTAAAGATTTGGTTCCAACGCGCATTGAAGATGGAACGCGGAGTTATCAAAACAATAAGTCTTTTGAAGGAGTCATTCCAACTCTCGAGCGCCGCTGGAGAGAGAGCAAAGAAAAAGAAGGTTTTCACGACGAACAAAGCAAATACCAAAGCACACAACCGTGTGAAGTGTGTTGTGGGTATCGCCTGAAACCAGAGGCATTGGCCGTGAAAATTTCCGGAAAATCTATTGGTGAGGTCACAGAACTGTCTATTGCGGATGCTGAAAATTGGTTTCAAAATTTGCCCCAACATCTTTCTCAAAAAGAGATCGATATTGCCCACCGGATCTTAAAAGAAATTCAAGAACGCCTTGGGTTTTTGGTGAGTGTGGGGTTGGGATATCTCTCCTTAAGTCGGTCTTCGGGAACACTCTCGGGAGGGGAAAGTCAGCGTATTCGTTTAGCGTCTCAAATCGGATCGGGTTTGATGGGAGTCTTGTATGTTTTAGATGAGCCCTCCATCGGGCTTCATCAGCGCGACAATGACCGTCTTTTGGCAACCTTGAAGAGACTTCGAGATTTGGGAAATTCCGTGGTTGTTGTGGAACATGACGAAGATGCCATTCGTATGGCAGATTATGTGATCGACATGGGTCCCGGTGCTGGTGCTCATGGCGGTGAGATTGTGGCCAAAGGAACACCTCAAGAAATTATAGACAATCCCAAAAGTTTGACAGGCCAATACCTTTGTCATACTCGCGGGATTCCTTTACCCGAAAAAAGGCGGAAATTGGATTCCAAAAAAGTCATTCAAATTAAAAAGGCAACCGCAAATAATTTAAAATCAATTGATGTTGATTTTCCTTTGGGTGGATTTGTAGCCGTAACCGGTGTTTCGGGGGGCGGAAAATCCTCCCTTGTTTTGGAGACACTTTTCAAAGGTCTTTGTCATGAAATTCATGGACATCATCTTAATCCAAAACCTTATGAAAGTCTAAAAGGCCTTGATCTCATCGATAAAGTCATTGATATTGACCAGTCCCCTATTGGACGAACACCACGTTCTAATCCCGCGACTTATACCGGTATTTTCACACCCATTCGCGAATGGTTTGCGTCCCTGCCTGAATCCAAAGCCCGCGGCTATGGCCCTGGTCGTTTTTCATTCAATGTAAAGGGCGGCCGATGCGAGGCGTGCCAAGGCGATGGCGTCATTAAAATTGAAATGCACTTTCTTCCTGATGTTTATGTCGAATGTGATAAATGCCATGGGAAACGTTACAATCGTGAAACTTTAGATATTAGGTATAGGGATAAATCCATCTCAGACATTCTCGATATGACCGTGGATGAGGCTATCAATTTTTTCCATTTCATGCCGAGCCTGCGGGATAAATTGGCGACCCTCGCCAAAGTGGGGCTTGGATATATTCATGTGGGACAACGGGCAACCACCCTTTCTGGAGGGGAGGCCCAACGCATCAAGCTCTCAAAAGAGCTCGGAAAACGGGCCACAGGAAAAACCCTTTATATTTTGGACGAACCCACAACTGGCCTTCATTTTGAGGATGTCCGAAAACTTCTTGAAGTTCTTCATGCCCTTGTTGATCAAGGCAATTCTGTGATTGTGATTGAGCATAATCTTGAGGTGATTAAAACGGCCGATTGGATTATTGATCTCGGGCCCGAGGGTGGCGATGGCGGCGGTGAGATTGTAGCCTTTGGCACCCCTGAAAATGTTGTGAAAGTTGAAAAAAGTTATACCGGCCTTTATTTAAAACCGTATTTAAAAGGGTGATCCCATAAGTTTTCGAAAGGTGTTGTCATGTCTTCCACAGAAAGTTCCAAAGTCTATCTTTTTTCCTATGGCACATTAAGGGATAAGTCTGTCCAAATTGCTACTTTTTCACGCGTATTGAAAGGCGTTCCGGATAAACTTCAAAGTTATCATTTGCTCGACCTTCAGATCACGGATCCCCATGTCATTCAAGTCAGTGGGAAAGCCGTGCACCAAATTCTTCAACCCTCAAAAAATCCAGAAGATTTCGTAGAGGGCTTGGTTTTTGAGCTCACGCCTCAAGAGCTCATAAACGCCGATGACTACGAAGTGGCTGATTACAAGCGCATCAAAGTGCAATTGGCCTCTGGTCAAATGGCCTGGGTTTATGTGAGTATCGATCATCCCTAAATAGACAAGGAACACACATTGAAAATTCTTTTTATCGGTGATCTCGTAGGCCTTTCTGGCCGGAAGGTTGTAGTTGAAAATTTACCCGGCCTTCGGCGGCAGCTCAATCTTGATTTCGTTATTGCTAATGCTGAAAATGCCGCCCACGGTTTTGGAATAACCGGTAGAATTTGTGAGGAGCTTTATGAGGTGGGCGTTGATGTCATTACCTCAGGAAATCACATGTGGGATAATAAAGATATTCTCCCCCGTATGAAGGATCTGCCACGTCTTTTGCGTCCCTTGAATTATCCGCCGGGCACACCGGGACAAGGCTCTGGAATTTATACGACAAAGAATGGCAAACGCGTGGGCGTCATGAATGTGATGTGTCGATTATTTATGGACACTTTGGACGATCCCTTTCGCGCCATTCAAAAAGAGCTTGAGACTATGAAATTGGGACATGATGTGGACGCCTTGGTCATTGATGTCCATGGGGAGGCTTCGAGCGAAAAAGCCGCCATGGGATATTTTGTGGATGGCCGCGCAAGCCTGATTGTGGGAACTCACACCCACGTGCCCACAGCGGATGAACGCATACAACCTAAAGGGACCGCTTTCATGACGGACGCGGGCATGACAGGAGATTACGATTCAGTGATTGGAATGAAAAAGGATGTGCCTTTCAAAAATTTCTGACTAAAATGCCCACAGAGCGCATGGAGCCCGCAACAGGTCCTGCAACACTTTGCGGTGTTGTGGTTGAAACAGATGATCAAACAGGCCTTGCCGTTAACATTGTTCCCCTCCGATTGGGAGGGCTTTTGAAGTCCGCTTGGCCAGTTTTTTAGAGCACGCTGACTTCACGAGCTCCTTTATTTTGGTCAAATCATGTGCCACTTTGTCAAGAAATGGCGGAGGGGGAGGGATTCGAACCCTCGGTACGCTTGCGCGTACAACGGTTTTCGAGACCGCCCCGTTCAACCGCTCCGGCACCCCTCCGTATTTGTGTTTTGAACCTAACTGAGAGTTGAAAAATATTCAAGTCATGGCCTTAACGACTTTTTAATGAACTTGGCAGAGCATGGGAGGACCCTAAAATAAATCTGGAGGTCTATTATGAAAAAAGGATTCATTCTCGTGTCTGTCTTAACCTATTCTGTACTTTGTGCGCCTGAGGATTTGGAGGCAGGCAAAAAAGGAAGACACTCTCACAAAGAGACTATGCCTCCCCAAACAACGCCTCGGAAATTATCCCAAGAGCTCCCTAATCAAACTATTCCCAAAGCACCACCACCTCCGCCGGATTTTTCCACTGCCCTTGTTGTGAAAAAAGAAACATCAACCCTTGAAAATAAGAATGAGAAAAAAAAGAAAGGGGCTTTCAAAATTGTCCAAGGAGGGCAGGATCTTATCAAGCACGGAAAAAAAATTTTCAAAGAGATCACCTCCGGAAAACCTGGCATCCTTTTCGAAATCCCGCACGATATTCTTTCCAAAGTGATATTAAAGAAAGTCGATATTAACGTTCTACCTCAAGTGATTGGAGGAAACAAACCACCCTCACAATCCGCCTCCTTGATCAGCCAAATTATGGGAACACATGCTGTTGAAGAGCTCAAGAAAAAATCAGAGTCCACGCAAGAGCGTCGCCGTTATTTGGAGTGGGTCAAATCGGAATCTCAAAAGCCAGAACGACAAGAGCTTTTCAGTGAACTGCAAGACGTCGTTAAAATGAAGGCCCTGGAAAAAGAAAGTCAAGAATTAAAAGCTGAAAAAGAACGGCTTGAAAAGTTAGTTCAGGAGAAAAAACTTCAAGAAAATGCACAAAAAAAGAAAGGATGGAAGCTCTGGCCATTTCAGTAACCTGGGGGTAAAGTGATCAAAAAATGAATGAGACTTCATTCCTCATGACTGAAAATTTTTATCACCTTTATACGGTCTCCCAAATGCGCGCCCGTGAGACGCATGCAGTGTCTCACGGCCTCACTTTAAGTACTCTCATGGAAAACGCAGGAAGAGCAGCCTCTCTTGAGATTATGAAAAGATGGGACACCAAACGCACCGTCATCCTTGCTGGCCCAGGAAAAAACGGCGGTGATGGGTTTGTCGTGGCCCGCCATCTTCGAGAAGCCGGATGGCCAGTCCGCGTTTTTGGAACGCCGGAATCATCCTTGGCTCAAGAAATGGCACATCAGGTTGACGGAATTTTGCCTTTGGACAAAGTCGATTTTGAAGATCAAGATCTCATTATCGATGCACTTTTTGGAACGGGCTTGAAACGTTCTCTTGAGAACCCTTGGCACATACTCATTGCAAAAGCCAATGCATCGGGACTGCCCATTGTATCTCTGGATCTTCCTTCAGGGGTCAATAGTGATACAGGGGAGATTATGGGTAAGGCCATTCAAGCTACACTCACAATAACTTTTGACGCACCCAAGCCTGGAGCGTTTCTTTTTCCCGGAAAAGAATTTTTCGGGATTCTTATTACAAAAGATATTGGGATTCCGAACTCAAATTCAGAAGATCTTCAGATTTTTCTGAACACCCCCGAACTTTGGAAAAGTTTTTTAAAAGTTCCTACTTGGCGCGATCATAAATTGAGTCGGGGGAATGTTCTTGTGATCGGATCTTCTCATATGGTAGGTGCGCCTAAAATGGCTGCACTTTCAGCAAGAAGAGTGGGTGCGGGATATGTGACACTCATGGTTCCCAAAACAATTGAAGCCTTTCTTCAAGGCAGTGTTTGGGGGGAGATTATAAAATCCTATAAAACCTCTGAAGATATTGAAATGGCACTTCAAAGCGGACGGTTTCAATCGGTTGTGATTGGCCCCGGCATGCCCCCCTCCTTAGAAACGCAAGAGATCGTCAAAACCATTTTGAAATGGCACAAACCCACAGTTCTGGATGGGGGAGCCTTAAGTTCTTTTGAAAATCAAAAAGAAGATCTTTTTGAATCATTACACGAAAACGTCGTAATCACTCCCCATGAAGGCGAATTTTTGAGGCTTTTTCCTCACCTTCAAGGAAAACTAAGGATTGAGATGGCCAAAACTGCATCTTCTCAAATTTCTGCCACCTTAATTTTAAAAGGAGCAGACACCCTTATTGCAAAAAACGGAAAAATTGCCATTCAACCTTTTGCCTCTCCTTGGCTTGCCACGGCCGGCACAGGGGATATTCTTGCGGGAATTCTGGGCGCCTTTCTCTCAAAAAAACTGCTCCCCTTTGAGGCGTCTTTAGCGGCCGTGTGGGTCCATGCGAGTGCTTCCCAAATTGTAGGACCTTATCTCATCGCGGAAGATTTAATTGAGGCCTTGCCTCAGGAAATGAAATGTATATTCACCTAATCACATCCTTCAATGCAGCTTTCATCTCTGTAGCTGAAGATTTGTGGTTAAAGGATTTTACATATTTCCCTTGTCCGTCCATCACATAAATGATGGAGGAGTGATCCATGACATAATCTGTCATACCAGGATCTTTTACTTTTGCAGCATAGACGTGATAAGCCTTGAGAGCCTCTTGGGTTTGTGTGGAAGTTCCCGTCATCAAAACAATACTTGGATGAAAGTTGCTTGAATAGGTTTTGAGTTGAGAAACCGTATCTCTTTCCGGATCAATAGTAATAAAAGCTACGTTGAGCTTGTCGGCCCCGACCCCATCCAAAAGTTGGGTGAGATTTCCCAAAGCCATCGGACAAATATCGGGACAAAACGTATATCCAAAATAGAGGAGTGTAGGTTTTCCCAAAAAATCCTTTTCAGTTTTGGGATGTCCATTTTGATCCACGAGATGAAAAACTCCCCCAATAACGGGCCCCTTTCCCAAATCTTGGGAAGGCCCTTCCCAGGACGCTCCCGCTTGAACTTTGGGTTCATGGGATTTTAAAATGCCAAGGGCAGCCATCCCTGTGACACCTGCAATAATGACAAATGCAATGAGTGCATTTTTTCCTGTGGGACTCATGAATGGTCCTTTCCTAATGATGTTTTTAGATCTTCAATCAACGCTGTGCGCATCGTATTTGGTAATTCTTCTGCGTAGTCATAATGGGGATGTGCGACTTTGAGAATGACTTTTTCCGAAAGGTCTTCAAAATTTTTCATCTGATCAGGCGTCAGAAAAAATTTGATAAAATGCACGGCGGATGTTTTCCCCTCTTCCGTTGTGCGGGGATGATCATCCGTGGACTTTGCAAAAATGGACTCCTCTCCAATTTCCAAACTCACTTTTTCATCCACATGGCCCAATTGCCCTAAAAGATGTTTTCGGAGTTCTGGGTCATCAATTTCAATCAAAAGTGTGGCTACAATCTCCCGCATTTGAGGAATCATGGGTGTATAGGCTTCGATTTCATCTAGAATCTGCTCCGCTCCACCTTTTTCAATACGCACCATTTCTTGAATTTGCCAAAGGAGCGTTTTTTTATTTTCAAAAAGAACTGTCATAAAAGGGCCCACTTGAAGTCTGCGTTGTTTTTTTACTGCCAAAATTTCTTTTTGAAATATCGTCCGATTTTCTAAAAAAAGAGGAAGGGGCTGGATGTCGTCAGGTAAAATCTGATTCATAATGCAATCCTATCAAAAGCGGTGTTCTCATGCGATTCACAATATGTTAATATGTTTCTAATATAAAGAACTAGTTTGAAGCTAGGGAGGCCAAAGTTGACAAAAATTCTGCTGGTTGAAGACAATGAGATGAACAGAGACATGCTCTCTCGCCGACTCATTCGCAAAGGTTTTGAAATTGAGATTGCGGTTGATGGTCAAGAAGGTGTGTCTTTGGCAGGGCAAGTTCATCCAGATCTGATTTTGATGGACATGAGCCTTCCCATTATGGATGGTTGGGAAGCCACACGTAAAATCAAGGGTGACGCCAAGACAAGGAGCATACCTGTCATTGCATTAACTGCGCACGCAATGTCGGACGATAAAGCCAAGGCTTTGGAGGCAGGATGTGATGATTATGATACCAAACCCATTGACCTGGAGAGGCTTCTTGGAAAAATTGAAGCTGCTTTAAAAATCGCAAAAATCGCCGTTTAAAAGACAATAATGAGAGTTTATGAAGAAACATAACGCTGAGACATTACAAGATTCAAGTATCAAGAATGGCATTCCTTTGAAGCTCGAGCTTCTTCAGGAGGGTTTAACACATCACATTAATGATATTTCAGAAGAGTTTTCGAAAACTTTTCCTGAGTTTGTCGACGACCTTGAAAAAATTAAATCCGCCAATACAAAACTCAAATCTAACCTTGAAGATCTCCCTAACTTACAACCAGATTATGACTCAAATTTAGGGGAGTTTTGGTCGAAAATTCGACATGACCTCAAAACGCCCATTAATGCGATTAAAAACTATGCCGAAATGATAGTTGAAGATTTAAAATCCGAAGAAAAAAAACATGAAAATTTCATTTCTGCCTTTGAATGGATTTCCCGTTCTGCAGAAGATCTTGTCCCTCTTATTAATCTCATCGGCTCAGAATACAAAATTGATACGTATGACCTCCATGCTTCAGACGATGAAGATGTCTGGTTTGAGGGAGAAGGAACTGTTCTTGTCATTGATGACAACAAAGACAATTGTGATGTGCTTTCCCGGCGCCTGGAAAAGGCAGGCCTTACCGTTCTTGTTGCCAACGATGGGTATAAAGGACTTCAAACCATTCGCGAAAAATTCGTTGATTTGGTTCTTCTTGATATTATGATGCCGGGCATGATGGGATATGAAGTCCTTGAAAGGATGAAGGGCGATGAGAAATTCAAACATATTCCCGTTCTTATGATTTCCTCTGTCTCAGAGCTTTCAAGCATTGTGCGTTGTATTAAAATAGGTGCCGATGATTATCTTCCCACGCCTTTTAATCCGGTTCTTCTCAAAGCCAGAATTTCAGCGGGTCTTCATAAAAAAAGAAACTTGGATCGCGAAAAGAGTTTGATGACAGAAGTGATTGTCGCCCGAAAGCAATTAGAAACGGCCATTCAAAGCATCGAAGAAGGATTTGCCGTTTTTAATCCCAAGGATGAACTGGTGATGCATAATGCCCCTTTTGAAAATATGTACCCTTGGCTTTTTCAAATGGGGCCTCAAAATTCAACCTATCAGGATTTTCTGAGAGAAGGCCTCGCCAATGGCACCTTTATGCTCGATCGCAGAAAAAATGAAACGCCTGAAGATTGGTATGAAACCCGGAGAATGTATCATAAGAAACCAAAAAAACCTTGGATTCAGAGGCTGTCAAATGGAACTTGGGTTGAAATCCATGAATACAAAACACCGGATGAGGGAACTGTCTCAATTCATAAAGACATCACTCAACGCAAACGAGAAGAAGAACATCTTCTTTATCTAGCACATCACGATCCTTTGACAGGGCTTCCCAACAGGGCCGAATTTGAAGATAAGCTTCAAAACGCATTCCGAAAAGCACGCACTGAAAATACAACGCTGGCGCTCTTGTTTATGGATCTTGATGGTTTTAAAAAAGTCAACGATACATTGGGCCATGAATTTGGTGATTATCTTTTGATTCAAGTGGCTGCACGCCTTAAAGAGGTATTGCGTGAAGGAGATCTTGTGGCGCGCCTGGGGGGGGATGAATTTTGTATTATCATTCAAGGCTACTCCAACAAGGAATCGGTTGAAAAAGTTGCAAAAAGAGTCCTTGAATCTGTTGGAACCTCCATTGTTCACAACGGACACATGGCCAATTATGGCGTAAGTATTGGGATTTCCATTTTTCCTGAAGGCGGAAAAATCCCTGAAGATTTAATGAAATCCGCAGATGACGCCATGTATACTGCCAAAAAAGCAGGAAAAGGATCTTATCACTTTTATGGGACTCAAAAAGAAAAGAAGAAAGATTAAGCTTTATTCTGCCCCTTGGGAAAGGTCTCTGGGACGAATATCATCATGACAAGGCCTATTAAAAGACAAATGAGGATAGAAGTCAGTGCAAAGCGATAATCCGAAATTGAATAGAGTGGCACGCCATTATCTTTAGTGCCTGTCCAAATCCAATCGAGGAGGTATCCCAAAAGAGGCTGCATCACGACACCGCTGATCATCACAATCATATTGGCAAAGCTGACCACAGTTCCATTGCTTGCATGAGGGGTGATCTGACAAACAGATGAGAAAATCAAAGGTTGAGAGGAGAAGAATATACCCACCAGCAAAAGAAGACCAAGCATAGCTGCGTAAGGAATATTGGCAACCATAATGATGATCGCATTCACAACCAATGACAAAACGGCACCCCAAATCATGGTCCATTTCCGGTCTTCAAAATAATCAGAAATTATCGCAACAAGAGGGGACCCAATCCCTGCCCCAATAAAAATCATGCTAGTGGCAAATCCGGCCTGTTCCCGACTAATATCATAAAGCTTCATCAAATAAGGCGTTCCCCAAAGATCTGCAAACGCTGATAAGGGGACGTACATCATAGACCCATAAATTCCCAGGGCCCAAATACGATAATTAATGGCAATATCCTTAAGGCGACTAAATAACTTCCTGTAAGACGTATCATGGTCTTTATCCAAGCCCTGAACTCCATAAGGCGGCTCATCTTTAATGAAGATCCAAATTCCAAT
Organism: Candidatus Bealeia paramacronuclearis; assembly: GCF_035607555.1. Classification (NCBI taxonomy): domain Bacteria; kingdom Pseudomonadati; phylum Pseudomonadota; class Alphaproteobacteria; order Holosporales; family Holosporaceae; genus Candidatus Bealeia; species Candidatus Bealeia paramacronuclearis. The sequence continues at coordinate 102,659 of NZ_JAVHWZ010000003.1, forward strand.
GGCGATTAAAACGCCAATTCCTGAAATAATGTAAAGCGCACCCCGCCATCCCATCATTGTGGTTAAATAAGCCATGGGTGCTTGACCTAAAGTGGCGCCAATTTTTCCTGCCAAAAGCGTAAATCCGACAACAAGGGCTAAACGTTCAGGTTTAAACCAAATGGTGGCAAGTTTCACAGAACCTAAAAATGCACACGTCGAACCCATTCCTATAATCAAGCGGCCAAAGGCTGCAAAATAGAGAGAGTCTGAAATTGAAAAAATGACTGTTCCTGCTACGCACAAAAGAACTGCTGCGCGCATCAATCGCGTTGGACCAAATTTATCCATGGCCAGTCCGATGGGAACCTGAAGCGTTGTATAGGAATTATAGTAAAAGGCACTCAAGATTCCAAGGGAGCACGCTTCAATGGCAAAATCTCGCATCAGAAAATCTGTCATGACACTGGGAGATACGCGTAATACAAATTGGTAGCAATAAAAAAGGCCTGCAAAACTCCAAATAAACCAAGCGTAAGCTTCTGAGTACGTGGAGTGGTTTTTTACGGATTTATCAACATTCTTATCAATTCGTAAAACTTTCTCCATTAGGCAAATCCACTCCTTATTATTGACATATTAACATACTGGGTGTTGTCAGATTTTTCTAGTGCCCGCGCCTAAAAAATACAAAAACCCTTGGTTTGTATGTATAATTTTATCGGCTTTTAAGGTAGACAAATGGGAAAAAGAGAAGGCTGCAAAAAATAAAGACCATGAAATTGATCAAAAATAAATTCGAAACCGTATCAGGAACAACACCGGCAAGGGTGGCCCCAATGGCGCCCGATCCGATGTGAATTCCTCCCAACAAAGAGGCAGCAGTACCTGCACGTTTAGGATGCTCTGTTAACGCCAAGGCACTGGAGTTACTTTGGATCAACATGGTAAAGACCAGCATCACAACCACAAAGCACAAAAGAATGAAAGGGCTCATCTCAAAGAAAACAATAATACTTCCCGCCAAAAGTACGATGGACAAGTTAATCATGAGCGCCGCCATGATGATTTGACGCCCTGGGGCCCAATCGGCCACCTTGCGGCTGATATAACTCCCCAAGATATTGCCAACGGCAAAAGTTCCCGAAACATAGCCAATCGCCTGAATGGACCACCCAAAGTCAGAATAGATAAAAGGAAACATTGTTGACATGCAAATGGTGCTTGAAAACACAAGGCCTAACGTCAAGCAGTTGACAATAAAGTAAGAGTCGCGAATCAGAATACCATAATTATTGTGAACACCCTTAACAATTTGAAAATGAGTTAATTTTTCTGTGGGCTGAGATGCATTGGTTTCTGACATCGCCAATACCACAAAAAGAAAAATGAGCATGGAGGCGAACGCTAAAAAATAAAAGGTAGAGCGCCATCCAAAATAAGTTTGAAGATAGCCCCCCAATATGGGGGCAACCGCAAGAGACACTGAAATCACCATAACGACGGTCATCATAAATTTAGTGAAATCTTTGCCTGAAAAAAGGTCACGGGCGACGGCTCGGACCACAGCTAGGCATGTTCCAGAAGAGGCCCCTTGGATAAATCGCATCACAATTAAAAAAGGAATCGTTGTTGAAAACGCCGCACCCAAACTTCCCACAATAAAAAGGGTCAAACTAAGAAGGACGAGTTTGCGCCTTCCCAAGAAATCTGAAAATGGCCCTAGGATGAGCTGGCCCAAACCGGCTCCAAAAAAACCAACAGCAATTGTGAGTTTGATCATGAAATCTTGAGATCCGAACTCTTTTGTAATGGCAGGTAAAGAGGGAAGATAAATATATGTTGAAAAAATACCCAAACCTGCAAGACACGACAACAGCCCCACCAACACCCAATGTGGCAAAGAATGAAGAGTTGTGGAAAAAGGTTTCATAAAATCCCCAAAAGAAAACCGTCCCTAAGGGGACGGTTCACTTTATACCAAAAAGAATCTTGGAGTGAAAGCTTAAGCTTCCTCCTCCTTCTTTTTACGTGTGCGCTTTGGTTTTTCTTCAGAAGTTTCTGCTTCTGCTTTTGATGACTTGCTTTTCGCTTTATCAAGGGCAGCACCCAAGATATCGCCAAGGCTCGCACCGCTATCAGAAGAACCATACTCCGCCATGACTTCGCGCTCTTCATCGATCTCGCGAGATTTAATGGAGAGGTTAATTTTCCGCGTATTGCGATCAATTGCGGTCACTTTTGCGTCCACTTTCTCACCCACAGCAAAACGATCAGAGCGTTGCTCAGAGCGTTCACGGGAGAGTTCAGCTTTGCGTATAAATCCGGAAAGGCCACCCGCCAATTTGACTTCGAGGCCAGACTCAAGAACGCCTGTGACTTCGCAAGTTACAATTGCGCCTTTTTTAAAGCTTGCAATGCTTTCTGCAAAAGGATCACCAGTGAGTTGCTTGATACCCAAAGAAATACGTTCTTTCTCAGGATCAATATCAAGAATCTTCACGCGAACTGTATCGCCCTTCTTGTAAGCAGTAACGGCTTCCTCACCAGGAAGATCCCAGGAAATATCAGACATGTGAACCATACCGTCGATATCTTCGGTCAGCCCCACGAAAAGACCAAATTCAGTGATGTTCTTGAGCTCGCCTTCAGCTTCAGATCCCACAGCATACTTCTCAAGAAGAGCTTCCCAAGGATTGCTGACGCATTGCTTGATACCCAAAGAAATACGGCGTTTTGCAGATTCCACATCCAAAACCATGACTTCAACTTCTTGGCTGGAGGAGAGGATTTTCGCAGGGGGTACGTTTTTCTTCGTCCAGCTCATTTCAGAGTGGTGAACAAGACCTTCAATACCTGGCTCAAGCTCAACGAAAGCACCGTAATCTGTTATATTCGTCACGCGACCCATGAACTTCGTGCCCACAGGGAATTTCGCTTCAATAGCCGCCCAAGGATCTTGCTCCAGCTGCTTCATACCCAAAGAAATACGTTGTGTTTCTTGGTTGAAACGGATGACTTGAACTTTGATGCTTTGACCGACAGACAGAACTTCTGAAGGGTGATTAATGCGACGCCATGCGATATCGGTTACGTGCAAAAGACCATCAACGCCGCCCAAATCAATGAACGCACCGTAGTCTGTGATGTTCTTCACAACGCCATCCAAAATTTGACCTTCGGATAATGTGGAGACTAGTTCAGAACGGGCCTCTGCGCGAGACTCTTCAAGAATCGCACGACGGGAGACGACGATATTGCCACGGCTCTTGTCCATTTTCAAAATCATGAAAGGCTGCTCAATGCCCATAAGTGGGTTCACATCACGCACAGGGCGGATATCCACTTGGCTACCAGGCAAGAAGGCGATGGCACCTTTAAGATCAACGGTGAAACCACCTTTGACGCGACCAAACATAACACCTTGGACAGGTTCAGCTTTGTTACAAGACACTTCGAGAATCTTCCAAGACTCTTCGCGACGGGCTTTTTCACGACTCAAAACAGCTTCGCCGTTTTTATCTTCCATACGTTCGAGATAAACATCAACTTTATCACCAACTTTAATCTCGGCTGGTTTTCCGCCAATTGCGAACTCAGAAAGAGGAACGCGACCTTCAGATTTGAGCCCAACGTCAATCAAGACCATGTCTTTATCGACGGTGATGATTGTTCCGGTGATAACGGCGCCTTCAAGGGCTGAATTTTTCTCAAATGATTCGTTCAGAAGGGATTCGAAGTTTTCAATTTCTGCTGAAAAAGCAGTTTGTTCTTTTGCCATGTAAATGGAATTCCTTAAAAATATTTGCCCTTAATCTTCTCGTCAGTTAAGCGCAACAGTGGTTAGAGTGACAGACCTCAGGACAAGATAGGACGAGCTATAAAATCCCTAATTAAACGCAGGATCATAATAAATCTTTCGATTTTCGTCTACTATTTCTTTTGTGTCTCAATCACAGGCATCTAAGCCCTTACCTTACTCCCAAGAATTTCAGATTTCTTTTCGCTAATGAGAAGCATCATAAAACCAAGTGAGCTAATCACAAGAGCCAAAGGAATGACGGAAATCCCCCAGAGGAACGAACTTGCACTATAGGTTGAAATATCAGCACCGCCCCCTTCCACATAGCGAATAATTTGGCCAATAATGCCATGAAAGACGTATCCAAAAATCATAATGATCATATTGGCTGTGGCTGTCATTAATCCAATATTTTTCTCGGGCACATAGGTTGAGGCTTTGTAAATAGCAATAATTTGATAAGCACACAAAACGCCTACAACCACAAACATAATGGAAAGTGTTGTTTGATTCATAATCCCTGAAAGAAGCAATAAAAAGGAAATGGCCATCACCACAGCGCTTAAAATAATAACGCCATAGTCGTTTGTTTTTTCTGCAAAATAGCTCAATACAGGAGCCCCAAAGCACATCCCCACAAAAATAAGTGAAGGCAATCCTGAGGCTGTTTTGTCGTCAAATTGATAGACTTTTTTGAGAAATTGAGCTCCCCACACATCGGCAAATCCTTCAAGTGGACCCACCATGAGCCCTGCTAAAAAGCACACCAAAAGTGCTTTTTTTGTGGTCATGACAGTGCGGATTTCTTCAAAAGCTGTTTCTTCTTTTTCAGCATGGGTGTGGGGTGGAAACATAAAATATGTAATTCCAATAAGCGCAATTCCAATGATTAAAACTCCCCAAATGACATCATGGAATCCATAAAGCATCTTAAGATCATTCACAGGACGTCCACCATAAAGTGCGCCAATCAATCCAATCATAACCGAAAAACTCAGCATGCGTGTAAAGCGATTTTCAGGAAACGTCATGCGAATAATTTTAAACACACCCAAAATGGCCGCGGACGATCCCATGCCCACTAAGAATCTTCCGACAATAGGATAAAGCCAAAAATCTGAAAGGACCAAAGGCAGAGTTCCTAAAACGGTGAATCCCATGAAAAGAGGCAAAATATTCTTAGGACCATAGCGATCCAAAAGGAGCCCCAACGGCAAATGCATGAGAGAATAACCAATATAATAGACACCCGAAAATTGACCGAATACGGCGGAGTCAATTTGGTATTGTGTCATAATATCGCCAATCATGATATTCGGCATTACGCGAAGAATGTATTGGTAGGCATAAAAGAGTGAGGCAATACACCACAATGTCCATTTCATGGTCATGTTCATTTTTGTAGTCACGGAAATATCCTCGTGCATTTAATTATTGGATGATTTTAAACCTGATGAAAAATTTGTAAACGGGGTTTCTGAGAGATTAGTAGCAGCCCGCATTAAGACACTAGCTTTTGCGCCAAGGTAGCTTCCAGAAAATCGTCAATGTCTCCCTCAAGAACACCATTGGCGTTTCCTTTTTCAACACCGGTTCTGACGTCTTTGACCATTTGGTAGGGCTGTAAAACATAAGATCTGATTTGATGACCCCAACCAATTTCTGTTTTGGTACTATTAAGAGCTTGAGTAGCCTCTTCGCGCTTTCGGAGTTCGAACTCATAAAGACGCGCCTTGAGCATATTATAGGCCTGTGCACGATTGCGGTGTTGAGAGCGATCATTTTGACATTGCACCACGATCCCTGTGGGAATATGGGTGATACGAATGGCAGAGTCTGTTTTGTTAACGTGCTGCCCACCAGCGCCTGAGGCACGATAGGTATCCACTCGCAAATCTTTTTCCTCAATTTGGATATCGATATTATCGTCGACTTCAGGATAAACCCAAACGGAGGCAAAACTCGTATGTCGACGAGCATTCGAATCAAAAGGAGAAATACGCACCAACCGATGAACACCACTTTCACCTTTGAGCCATCCATAAGGGTGGTCTGCGGCTTTCGTCTCAACTCTAAAAGTGGCAGATTTGAGACCCGCTTCTTCCCCAGAACTTTCTTCAATCCATTCGACCTTGTATCCATGAGATTCCGCCCAACGGGAATACATGCGAGTGAGCATCAAAGCCCAATCTTGCGCCTCTGTACCGCCGGCACCGGCATTAATTTCCACAAAACAATTATTGGCATCAGCTTCTCCTGAAAGAAGACTCTCAAGACGTAATCTGGCAATTTCTTTTTCAAGACGACCAATGTCAGCTTCCGCCTCAAGGACTGTGGCTTCATCGCCTTCACTTTCCGCCAGTCCGAGTAACTCTTTGGCGTCTTGTGTGTCTTGATCAAACTTTTGAATGCGATCAATAGAGCGCTTGAGTTGATCTTTTTCCTTCATGATGGATTGAGCTTGAGCAGCATCATTCCACAAATCGGGATCTTCGGTTTTGAGCTCGAGTTCTTTTAAACGATCGAGAGATTGATCCCAGTCAAAGATGCCTCCTCAGGAGAACCAATGCCTCCTCGATGGAGCTGAGTTGAGCTTCGATTTCTGCGCGCACAATTATCCTCGTTTAGTAAAGGCCGCCTGTCCCTGAAAAGTCCGGTTGAACCGGCTGAGGCGTAGGCAGTGATGGTCGTAAAGATTCAACATGGTTATAAGATGCTTCTTCCTGAAACTCAAGAGGTTCAGAGGTGATAGTACCCTCAGGCGAAGTTTGCCGTTCCTCAAAGTTTTGATTTTTAAGGGCTTCAAAAATAACGGACTTATCCCCGGGTTGCGCTGGCTGTCCCGTCATTTCATTCAAACGCACAATTTTCATACCCGCAGGCATCTTAAAGGGAATGCTGGGGATGCCTTCCAAGGCATGTTTCATAAAATCAACAAAGATGGGAAGGGCCACGCGTGCACCACCTTCCTTGTCCCCGAGAGGTTGGGGATTGTCAAACCCCACAAAGACCGCTGCGACCAAATTGGGGGTATATCCGACAGACCAAGCATCACGCTCCTCATTTGTGGTTCCGGTTTTGACCGCCAAAATTTTTCCAATCTCCTTGGCGCGTTGTGCCGATCCTGCTCGAACAGCACCCTCAAGCATAGAAGTAATTTGGTAAATACTTCTTGGATCCGCAAGAGTTTCTCCCGTATCCACCAAAAGGGGAGACTCTTGTCCCATCCATTTTTGATCTTTGCAATTGGGGCAAAGCCTTTGATCAGCCTGGTAAAGTGTTTTTCCATGACGATCTTGAATACGATCAATAAGAGACGCTTTGACCTGCCTTCCCCCATTGGCCAAAATGGCATAAGCATTGGCAAGCTTTAAAACCGTTGTCTCCCCGGCCCCCAACGCAATAGCCAATTGAATAGGCACATTATCGATGACACCAAATTTCTCAATAATATCTTTAACGGGTTTCATTCCAATATATTCATGAACCAATCGAATGGTCATCATGTTCAAAGATTTTTGAAGACCAATCCGCAAGGGTACAGGTCCGTAATGATGATCCGTGACATTTTTGGGCGTGTACATGCCTAAGCCCCGGCCCAAAGAAATCGCAATGGGAGAATCTGAGACGATAGTGGCGGGTGAAAATCCACGCTCCATGGCGGCCAAATAAACGAAGGTTTTAATCGCCGATCCCGGCTGACGCAGCGCTTGGGTGGCTCGATTAAATTGGCTTTCAGAAAAACTAAATCCCCCAGACATTGCAAGAACCCGTCCCGAATGGGGATCAAGAGCGATTAAGGCGCCACTGACTTTAGGCACTTGCTCAAGTTTATAGTCGCCCGCCTGACCGCTTAAGGAAACCAAAATAATGTCCCCAATTTGAAGGACGTCTTTGGGAGATTTAATCTCCGGCCCCACTTGATTGGGGGGAATGTGTTTGCGGGCCCATTTCAAATTGGCAAGAGGTATTTTGCCAACAGATCCATCCTTCAGTCCAATTGAAGCCTCTGTTGGTTTGAGTTCAAGGACAAGAGCGGTTTGCCATGGCGAAATACCTGCAGGATCAATAAAACTGGCAAGCTTAGGCATCCAATTTTCAGGATTCGTATCCAAAAGATCCAAATGCCCTACAGGACCTCGGAATCCGTGTCTTTGATCATAAGAGATTAACCCCTGACGCAAAGCTTGATCCGCTATTTTTTGAAGTTTGGGATCCAGTGTTGTCCGAACGGTCAGTCCACCCTCATAAAGAGACGCCTCACCATATTGCGTCACAAGATTCCTGCGGACTTCTTCGGCAAAATAATCGGCATGAACCACATGAGCGGGATCCGATTGTCGTAATGTAATGGGCTCTTCTAAAGCCTCTTTCCCTTCTTCAGTAGTAATGACTTTTTCTTCAACCATGCGCGAAATGACCCAATCTCGCCTTGCCTTTGCTGCTGCATAATTCGTTTTGGGGCTATATCTGCTGGGGGCCTTGGGAAGTCCTGCCAAAAATGCGGCTTCTGCGGGCGTTAGCTCCTCTAAAGATTTGTTGAAATAATTAAGAGCGGCTGCCGCAACCCCATAGGAGCTATTTCCTAAGAAAATCTCATTTAAATAAATCTCAAGAATTCGGTCTTTAGAGAGCGCCTTTTCAATGCGGAACGCCAAGATTGCCTCTTTGATTTTGCGTTCGTAAGAGGCGTGAGTTGAGATACTTGAAAGGAGAAGGTTTTTAGCCACCTGCTGTGTGATTGTGGAGGCGCCCATGGGCCGTTTGTTTGAGCCGATATTCACAAGATTAATAACAGCTGCGCGGATGATTCCTGTAAAATCAAGACCATTGTGTTCGTAGAAATTTTTATCTTCGGCGGCTAAAAATGTTTTAATCACCCGATCGGGGATAGATGTAATGGGAACAAACACGCGTTTTTGAGTTGCATATTCGGCAAAAAGCCGTCCATCGGTTGCATAAAGGCGACTGACAACGGGGGGTTCATATTGGGCAAGTTGCTCGTAATCGGGAAGGCCATTTCCATAATAATAAAGCGCGCAAAAAATAATAGCGCCTGCCGCCACGGCGCCCATAATAATCAATGTGAAAAGCCAGCCCAAAAAGCGCAACATTATTTTTTAAACTCCAAAAAATCCTGATAATGATTTACCAGAGTTTATACTAAAAAGACAATTTCATTTTAATAATCCTAAAAAGATCTTGAAACCCGTTGGCCATAAAAATTCTTGCAGAGTAGATTAAGACCATTGCATAATTGAGGGATGAGGAGAGAAAGGATATACTGAGGAAAGTCCGAAAAGCAGGAGTGATCGAAAATGTCCTTTTTAAATCGTGAAGCCAGAGAGCGTTTAAAGAACAGTCAACTTATCCAAGCTTTTAGCCTTATCGACTGGGAGAGTGTAAAGCAAAATATGGGGAAACTAGGAAGATCTGGCTATGGCCCCAATGGGTACGTACCAGTCAATTTACTGAAGGCGTTGATTTTGCAGGCTTGGCATAGCTTAAGCGATGAGGGGTTGGAAGAAGCCTTGAGGGTTCGGTTGGACTTTATGGTCATCACGGGGTTGGAAAAGGTGCCTGATCATACGACGCTCTGTCGATTTCGCAACTTGTTGATCAGTCAAAACCTTTGGGAATACCTCCTTGCAATGATCAATTATCAACTAGAACAAAAGGGATTAAAAGTGAAAGAATCCCAAGGAGCGATTATAGATGCGACGCTTATCGAATCAGCGGCACGTCCTCGGAAAGAAATGGAGGGGATGGCTGTTGATCGTGAAGAAGACAAGGAATATGCTGTTGAAGAGCAGGTAACCCTTTCCAAAGATCCAGATGCCACATGGCTTAAGAAGGGGAAACGGAGCTATTTTGGGTACAAAGGCTTTATGGTCATTGACCAGGAGGACGGATATATTGATCAGGTTCACGTGACGCCTGCGCATGTCTCTGAAGTGAGAGAGTTGGAAGAGGTTGTGAAGAAGCGTCGAGATAAGAGGCTTTATGGAGACAAAGGGTATGCTTCCCAAGGAAACAAAGACTTGCTGAGGTCTAAGGGGATTAAGAACGGGTTGATGGAGAAAGCGAAAAGAAATAAGCCCTTAACCCATTGGCAAAAAGTATTTAACCGGATGATTTCGAAGATTCGATATAGGGTGGAACAAGGATTTGGAACCTTAAAACGAAAATTCAAATTCACGAGAGCATCCTATTTTACAACACCCAAAGTTCAAGGACAAATGGCCCTAAAAGCCATAGCCTTTAACCTCTTAAAGGCCACAAATAAGGTTGCTTATGGATAAATCAGGCGAGTTAAGTGAGTATTTGAGCAAAAAAAGAACAAAGAGACGAAGAAAAAATATCATCCCCCTCAATTTAAAAAACTCAAAAATTAGCTTTTCAGGACCTCAGTTGGAATTTTTATTAATTATGCAATGGCCTTAGATTGACTATTTTCACAAAAAGGACCATCACTTTCATTAATCATAAAATTCATTTGGGTTGTTGAGTTATGGCTAAATTTCGATTTGAAAAGATTGTGCGTGACAAAGTTCCTCAGATTTTAGAAGTGCAAGGCATTCACTTTGTCCAAAAGGAATTATCTGCCCCAGAGAAAATCAAGGCGCTTAAAGACAAACTTCTTGAAGAATCGCAGGAAGTCCATGAGGCTTCTTCTCCTCAAGATCTTCTCGAGGAAATTGCGGATGTTGCGGAAGTTTTGGATGCAATTTTAGCCCAGTCGCAAATCACATGGGAGGAAGTAAACCTTGCTCGCACCAAGAAAAATGAAAAGAGCGGTGCTTTTCAAAAAAGTGTTTATATTAAAACCGTTGAGGCGGAAGACGGGCATCCGTTGGAGAGCTTTCATTATGAATCCCCCCTCAAATACCCCCGTCTTCACTCTTCAGAAAAAGACGGAATTGAAATCATGCTTCACGAGAATTCATTTACCCCTCTTGATGAGGAGATTTTAAAGCGTCTTCGTGATTTTAATGCTCCTTATTTTGGGTCTGAAAAAGCTCAAAATTTCACCCTTGCTGCACACGAAAACGATGTTCTTATTGGAGGCGCTTCGGGATTTATCAAGCAAGAGAGTTGCTTTTTAAATGTTGTTTTCGTCGATGACTCTCATCGTAAAAAAGGACAGGGGCAAGCGTTCATGAAAATCCTTGAGGATTTTGCAAAATCCAAAGGATGCACAAAACTTGACCTTGAAACTTTTGAATTCCAAGCCCCAGCATTTTATGAAAAGATTGGTTTTCGCGTACTCACAACCACCAAAAATTGGCTGAGAGGACAAACCATCTATTTGATGCGAAAAAATTTAAAGGATATATAAATTATGAAAAAAGATACTCTTTTATTCTCAATTCTGATGCTTTCTTGTGTCGCACCACTTCAGGCAAACCCTGGGTTCAATTGCCCCAAAGCAGAGACAATTTCTTGCAAAATTTTTGATCAAGATCCCAAAAGCTTTGTCTGCACATCAGAATCTGTGAATGTGGGGGAAGGGACTAAAGTTTTAGGAAGTCTTCCTTTTTATGGGCCACCCGTGGATATAATTCCGGGATTTGATTTTGCAAAAGCGCAGTGGGAGCTTGTTTTGGGCGAATACAGCTATGGTTTTCCAGATTGTGTTTATCAAGATAAAATCACAAAAACTCAGATGAATTTCATTTATCGCCCCGAAGATTTAAAACTTCTAACCCCCCTTGAGAATTGTAAATTTCAAGACGTGGGAAAAGCCCCACATATTGTGTGTGAGTGATTTGAATCTCCCTCGCTTGAATCGCGCATATTTTGAAAACCCAACCCTTGAGGTTGCCCAAGACCTCATTGGAAAGGTCATGATCTTTGGCGAACACCAAGGCATCATCACGGAAACGGAAGCCTACATTGGACAAGATGATCCGGCCTGCCATGCAGTCCGTGGAATAACGCCACGAAATGCCGTGATGTTTGGCCCCCCTGGGGTGAGCTATGTTTATTTCATCTATGGAATGTACCATTGCCTTAATTTCGTAACAGAAAAGGAAGGCTTCCCTGCTGCTGTTCTCATTCGGGGATTAAAAATGAAGGATTCAAATATGCACTATGATGGCCCGGGAAAACTCTGTCGCACCTTAAATTTAACCCGAGAACATAATGGATTGGATCTCACCCTTCACCCCACTTTTGGCGTTTATGAGGGAGGCCTCACAATTCCATTTCGAGCAACCCCTCGCATCGGCATCAAACAAGGCACCGACAAACTTTGGCGATTTATAGCCGAAAGGTTTTAATTTTTGGGAAGCAGGGGACGTAAATGCAGAAACTCTTCAACAGTTAACGTAAAACCCTCCTTAAAAAGCATAAATCACCACGTCCTCTGATTCGTGACGGTCCATATATTTTGGTCAGGAATCGTTTTTCGGTCGATAAAATGACAGGTATCTGGCTTTTAGAACGTGAACACTCCACGGGGATTGCCTCATGGAGTGTTCATATAACGCAAATAGATTAGACTACTGCGAAAGGGTCTACTTCCCATCCAAGCATACTCAGAGCCTCATCTATGCCTTTTTGAGTGATTTCGCCATTGGAGGCTTTCATTCCAACAAGATTTTTGCTTATAATTTTATGCAACTCATTATACTTATTGTTTTCGTTCAACCAGTCTTCCAGCGCTTTTTCATTTGTTTTAATGTTTTCTTTCAGTAGGTTGGAATTATCGAGATACATTTCTAGGGCGTCTTTCCTTAATTCCACAGTCTCAAATTTTATTTCATCCTTACGAATTTTTTCAATTGTTGCATCCACCTTTTCCAACTGCCCTTGAAGAGTTTTTATTTTTTTACCGATTACAGAATTTTTCTTTATTTCGGCCAATAAGTGTTCAGCCTGATCAAAAACATTTTCTTCAATAGAGCGTGTCATCAACTACTACCGACTAAAGCCGGTATTTTGGTAAACGCTTGCAAAGAAGAACAACGCGTAAACGCTAGAATTCTGAAATTCTAAAGTCATCTTTTTGTGATGTTCTTCTTGCTGCTCTAAATATTTTTGAACATCCTCTGCATTCACGTTGCCAACAGTCACTGCAAAATATCCTCTTGCCCACAAATGTTGACCCCAATACTTTTTTCTCAGATGTTCGAACTCTTGCAAGAGTTTCCGGCTGCTTTTTCCTTTAAAATATTTTTATTCCAGTTTTTCATGCCTCACCACCTGTCTGAAATTGAATGTGAGTTGAAGTATTCCTCAACCCTGCGTCTTGTAGCAGGAGAAAGATCGGGGGGTAAATTATTCAGAGAAAACCATTTGATTTCATCAATTTCAGGAGATGAAACAGGGACCTGATCAAAATCTTCACAGATATAAAGCGCCACATAATCATGGCGTCCTGCATAAGGATTATAATAAAATCCAAAAAGAGTGAGAGGTCCTTTAGGGCGGATTCCCCCCTCTTCATAAAGTTCGCGACAGGCCGCCTGATGCGGTGTTTCGTGAGGATCCACACCGCCCCCAATACAATGCCAATCCGGCGCATAAGTATGATGTACCAAAAGAATGTAATCCTCTTTTTTAACCAAAATACGCACGCCAATGGTGGTTTTTTGAAAAAGGCTCAAGATGAAATTTTTGCAGCCATGGAGAAAGTTCATTTTTGAAAAATTCACGACCCCTTAAATTCAATAACCATCACTTCAATTGGCTCATTGGATTCGTTAATATCGCCATGGAGTTCGCCTTGAGGATCAGCTTCAAGCCAATAGGCTTTGCTTGTTTCAAAGGTGAGATCTGATGTGCGTCCACCTTCTTCAATCTTTTTCAAAGTTCCGCCTTTAAGCCCCACAACAACGCGAGGCTGCTCGTGGCGGTGCATTTTAAGAGGCTGATTTGGCATAATTATGGTTTTCCAAACTTTGACTTTTTCATTTTCAAATTGAAGCTCACGATGTGTTTTGGGGATTTCACCGCACAACGAAAAGCTAAACATAAAACAAACACATAGCGTCAAAAATTTCATAAAAATTCCTCCTTTTGTATAAGTTGAGAACGATAATCACATTTGGCACATAAGACAAGTTTTGACTTGCTATGGGGGGCGGGGGGGGTATGATAGATTTACTATAAGTAAATAAAGAAAAATAACAATAAACAAGGGATCAAAAAACATGAAAATAGGATTGTCTTTAATAGCGTTTGCCACATTGGCAGGTCTTTCGATGAATTGTGAAGCTACAACGCACAAGGTTAAACTGACTCTTGATAATCAAATTCCGCGTGATTCAATAACCGCTGATTTTACGTTCGTCTTTATGGGGAAAGACCTACCGGTCATGCGCCTCGGATTTAAAGCAGATCAAGGGCAACAGGTTCAGGAAGGAATAGAATTTCACGATGACGTAGAATATAAGCTTAATATTGTCTTTAACCCCGCAAGTAATGAGATTACACCTAATGTTGTGAAATGTGCAACTCCCAAACAAACTATAAAAGTGACCCCCAAAACTCAAGCCTTGTTAATCACCCTTAAAAACGAGTACAATCGGTACTCGTGCTCGTTCATTACTGACCCCCCTCAGGAATAACCCCGTTTCATAAATCCAGATCGCAAGGCTAGGATACTGCCTTTGCGATCTGGATTGTTGATTTTATCCCACTCATTTTTTTCTTGTCGCGCTCTTCCTAACGTGGTTCAACAGAGATTATGCGTGTTCTTGGAATTGAAACCAGCTGCGATGAAACTTCTGCGGCCATTGTGGATGATCAAATGCGGATCCTCTCCCTTGTAGTCGTATCCCAATTGCGCGAGCATGAACTTTATGGAGGGGTCGTCCCTGAAATTGCAGCGCGCGCCCATTTAGACCTCATTGAAAGGATCGTTGAAAAAGCATTTCAGGATGGGAATTGCAGTCTTCAAGATATTGATGCCATTGCTGCTACGGGGGGCCCCGGGCTGATTGGGGGTGTGATTGTAGGAACGATGTACGCCAAAGGTTTAGCACTTTCTCACTCTTTGCCTTATGTGGCCGTCAATCACTTGGAAGGGCATGCGCTTACAGCGCGTCTTGATCCTGGCGTTGAATTTCCCTATCTGCTCCTTTTGATTTCAGGGGGACATTGCCAATTTTTGATAGTGGAGGAGCTGGGCCTTTATCACAAACTGGGGGCCACCATTGATGATGCAGTGGGGGAGGCTTTTGACAAGACGGGAAAACTCATTCATCTCTCCTATCCTGCAGGGCCTCAGATTGAGCATTTAGCAAAAAGGGGGGACCCTCTACGATTTACTTTGCCGCGCCCGTTGTGGAAAAAACCGGGCTGTGATTTTTCATTTTCAGGACTCAAAACCGCGGTGCGTCAAACGCTTCAAGAGATTTCTGAAAAATCCGATCAAGACATTGCCGATCTTTGTGCCTCTTTTCAAAAGACGGTGGGCGATATTTTATGTGACCGTGCTCAGAATGCCATTGAAATGGCCCTTGAAAAAAATCCTAAAATCAAAGATCTTGTTTTGGCAGGGGGTGTTGCTGCAAATGGGTCTTTGCGATTGCGGCTTGAGACCGTGTGTCAAAAGTCAGGACTTCAATTGTTGTGCCCTCCAATGAGTTTGTGCACGGATAATGCGGCGATGATTGCCTGGGTCGGACTTGAGCGATTTCAGCGCGGTCTTTTCACCTCCCTTGATTTTGCACCACGCCCCCGTTGGCCTTTAGATGAGATATGAGATGAAGCAAAAATATACAATCGGAGTTGTGGGTGCAGGCGCTTGGGGCACGGCCCTGGCTATGGCGTTTTCACGCGCACAATGTGAGGTTACCTTGTGGAGCCTCAATTCAGGATTGGTAGAGGCGATTGAGACACGCCATGAAAATACGTTTCGTTTGCCGGGAATTTCCCTTAATCCCCTTATTAAAGCCACCACGGATTTTCAGGATTTAAAGCCCCTAGATGTTTTGGTTTTGGCAACACCTGCGCAAAAATTACGCGAATTTCTGGAAAATTATAGTGCGGATATTTCCAATTCAACACCACTGGTTTTAACATCCAAAGGCATTGAATTGGGCAGTGGAAAACTACTGACCGAAATCATCCCCGAATATTTACCTCAAAATCCAATTGCAATTCTTTCTGGCCCCAGTTTTGCCATGGATGTTGCAAAAAAACTACCTACCGCCGTTACACTGGCCACAACTCATTTGGAATGGGGGCAGGCTTTGACCCATGCCTTTTCCAGTCAATATTTTCGTCCCTATTATAGCGCCGATATGATTGGGGCTCAAATGGGAGGGGCTCTTAAAAATGTTTTAGCCATTGCCTCGGGGATTCTTCAGGGCAAGGGTTTTGGTGAAAATGCAAGAGCTGCACTCATTACCCGAGGCCTTGTTGAAATTCAAAGGCTGGGCGTAACATTAGGTGCCAACCCGGAAACGTTTTATGGACTTTCGGGCGTGGGAGATCTCATGCTCAGTTGTTATTCTGAGCAATCCCGAAATATGTCTTTAGGTATTCAATTAGGCCACGGAAAAGTTTTAAGCAACGAAGAAAGCCCGTTGACCGAAGGTGTTTATACTGCGGCTTCCCTTATGATCTTGGCCAAAAAACATCAGGTCGAGATGCCCATTTGTGAGGCTGTGGATCATATCGTGAATCATAACGGCAATATTGAGACGACTATTGAAAGGCTGCTTTCTCGTCCGCTCAAAGCCGAATAATTTTAAGGAGTCACCATGGCTTATTGGATCATCAAATCAGAACCCGGAAGTTGGTCTTGGGAGATGCAAACCAAGGCCGGTATTACTCATTGGGATGGTGTTCGCAATTATCAAGCGGCCAATAATCTGAAAGCCATGAAAATTGGTGACCTTTGCTTTTTTTATCATTCCGTCCATGAAAAGCAAATCGTTGGCATTGTGGAAGTTGTGAGGGAGGCAGAGCGCGATCCCACAGATCCCACCGGACGATTTGTGATGGTGGATGTAAAAACAGTGAAACCTCTTCTCAAACCTGTAACACTCGACCAAATTAAAAGCGATCCAGATTTAAGACATATTGCCCTGGTGCGCCAAAGCCGCCTTTCCGTTATTCCTTTGGATTCCCAATCTTGGACACATTTGTGTGCTTTGGGCGGGGTTTAATGATTGTTTAATGATTTTCTAACCGAATTTGATTACATCCCCTTCCCTATCCGCAACCTTAACGATTTGGCCATGATAAGGACAGGCGAATTCTGAAAGTCTTACAAAGACTTCTGTGATCTCATCGGGATGAGGGAGGGTCATAGGATCCACGCCAGGCAAAGCTTGAGCATGTTGCTTGGTACGAACTTGACCAGGATCGGCAAGATTGACCTTCAGATTAGTAAGTTTGACTTCTGAGGCGTAGGAAAGCACCATTTTTTCAAGGGCGGATTTACTAGAGAGAAAATTTCCCCAATAGGGCATCTCTTGATGGACAAAACCTGAGGTTGTAAAAATGGCACGTCCCGCATCACTGCGTTTGAGCATACCATCAAAGCAGCGAATCAAATGCCAATTGGCAAAGAAATTCACCGTGAAAAGATCATGAAAAACGGAAGGTGGCATGTCTTGGGTTGGATAAAGTCCCCCTAAAATTCCCGCATTTCCAACGAGAACGTCAAGGCCTCCGAAACGATCAAATGTGGCGGTGGCGAGATCTTCAATTCGAGGGAGATCTTTCAAATCAAAAGGCACCAAAAGGGCTGAGCTGCCCTCTGCTTGAACCACATCATCTACTTTTTCAAGGTCGCTTAATTTGAGATCCACAAGGATAAGTTTAGCCCCTTCTTGCGCAAAGCGTTTAGCAATAGCCGCACCAATGCCGTTTCCAGCTCCGGTGATGAGGGCCACTTTGCCCTCAAGGCGTTTTTTTATCGTCATGGGCATTGAGAAGCCTTTCCATGTCATTAAGCTGATCGGGTTCATATCCCTCGTGCTCAGGTTTGGGGTCTTTTTTAGGTTTTAACGTTGAGAGATTTTGAACTGTTTTTTCAATATCACCCAAATGATTTTCAATGAGATCTTTGGCATCCAAGGGGGGAATCGCGAGTTTTGTTTCAGGCCCCTCCATCAGTTCTTGCGGAATGAAAGAATGAATGAATTGAGCGCCTTCTCGAACCCAAGGCGTACTTTTGGCGGTTCTTAAAGACTCAGGAAGATGCTTGTGCCCGTAGAAAAAAGTAAGTGCCATGAAAATCAGGCAAATAACAACGCCTCCTCGAAACAATCCAAAAAGAAGTCCAAAAGATTTATCAAGACCTCCCAAAATACTAACTTTGATACGATTGGAAACAAGTCTGCTGATAATAATGAGAACGGAAAGACTTATCACAAAAATACCAATGGCCACAACCGCATCCGCGATCATAGGATTTTTGATATATTCTCGTCCCAAAGGTCTTAAAACGGGAAGGCCGTAGACGACGGCTAAAATGGCGCCGACCCAACCCGCAATACCCATGACTTCGCGCGTGACCCCGCGCATGAGTCCAATTAAAGAGGAAAGCGCAATGATTGCGAGAAAAATGCCGTCAACGGCATTAAAGTGGTGGATTTCAGACACCATGGCTCACCTTCTTCATGGGTTCATTCTTAAGAAAAGTACTAACAACTTCCGCCAAATGAGACAATGGATGAATTTCAAATCCAGGGGTGGAAAATGTTTTTTTCCCGCGCCCAGACTCAGGAATAAAGGCTTCTTGGAACCCTAATTTTTGGGCTTCTTTAAGGCGCGCTTCTTGTTGACCCACAACACGAATTTCTCCAGAAAGTCCAATTTCACCAAAAAAGATAGCATCTTGAGGCGTGGGAATATTACTCAAAGACGACAAAAGAGCCGCAGCCACGGCTAAATCCGCAGCAGGCTCTGTAATTCTGAGTCCTCCTGCCACATTTAAATACACATCGCGGCCTACAAAATTAACGCCACAGCGGGCTTCTAGGACCGCTAAAATCATGGACAAACGATTTTGATCCCATCCAACAACGGCCCGCCGGGGAGTGGCTAAATTCGAAGGGGCCACAAGGGCTTGCACCTCAACCAAAAGAGGTCGCGTGCCTTCAATACCTGCAAAAACGGAGGCACCGCTCACCTGACCTTGACGACTTGAAAGAAAGAGTGCGGAAGGATTTGATACCTCCATCAATCCCTTGTCCGTCATTTCAAAAACGCCAATTTCATCGGTCGCGCCAAAACGATTTTTGACCGACCTTAAAATTCGGAATTGATGGCCGCGCTCCCCTTCAAAATAAAGGACAGTATCGACCATATGCTCAAGCACGCGGGGACCTGCGATAATTCCCTCTTTGGTCACGTGCCCCACCAAAATTACGGTCACACCTCGACGTTTGGCCACACGGATAAGCTCTTGCGCACATCCTCGGACTTGAGAAACCGTGCCTGGCGTTGAGTCCAGTGTATCCATATACATCGTTTGAATAGAATCGATAATGGCTACATCTGGCCCTTGAGGATCGTCTAAAGAGGAAATAATGTCGCGCACATTTGTGGTTGCTGCCAAATCCACGGTGCATTTTTCGATCTGAAGGCGTTGCGCGCGAAGTCGCACTTGGGCAATGGCTTCTTCTCCTGAAATGTAAGCACATTTTCCTTTTTTGCTGATGGCTGCAGCCACTTGCAAAAGAACTGTGGATTTTCCAATTCCGGGATCGCCCCCAACCAAAAGAACGGATCCGGGAACAAGACCACCGCCTGCGACGCGATCAAATTCATTCATTCCCGTCACCAAGCGGGGTGCATCTTCCATGTCCCCTTCAAGGGTCATAAAATCAATTTTACGTCCTTTTCCAGAGCCCAATCCTTTGGGCAAAAGATCGGGAGCTGCTTCTTCTACAAGGGTGTTCCAACTTTGGCAGGACTCACATTTCCCGGCCCATTTTGTGGTGCATTCACCGCACGCTTGGCAAACATATTGAACGGATTTTCGTGCCATTAAGCTGCCTCTTTATGAATCGTCTCAAGGTGAATGGGCCCCTTGGGACTTCCCGTCACAAATTGTTCGACATAAGGATTTCCAGAGTGATCAATTCCAGAAGCCGGCCCCGACCAAATGATATGCCCCTCATGAATCATTGCAATACGATCGGCCACATGTCGAGCGCTCGCCATATCATGGGTGATGGTGACAGCGGTGGCTTTGAGATCCTTCACGTTTTTTGAAATAATATCGTTGATGATCCCACAAAAAATGGGATCGAGTCCCGCCGTAGGTTCATCAAAAAAGATAAGTGAAGGCGCTGTAGCAATAGCGCGTGCCAAAGCCACACGGCGCTGCATGCCTCCTGAAATTTCAGAGGGGAAAAGCTCACCCACACCAGCATCAAGACCCACAGATGCGAGATTTTCAAGCGCAATGGCTTGTGCATCTTTTCGGGACATCCCCTTGGCATTAATCAATCCAAAAGCAACATTTTCCCAAACCTTCAAACTATCAAAAAGGGCTGATCCTTGAAAAACGGTCGAGACATTGTAAAGACGCTTTGTTTGTTCACGCACGCTTTCTCCCACGATATTTTTTCCATCAATGAGAATTTCACCGGAATCCGGCTGGATGAGTCCCAAAATGCATTTAATCAGGACAGATTTCCCCGTACCCGACCCCCCAATAATCACAAGAGATTCGCCCTCATAAATATCGAGATTAAGTTTATTTAAAACAACTTTATGTCCAAAAGATTTGGAGAGGTTGCGGATTTGAATTTTGATGTTTTTCTGGCTCATGCGTCAAACAAAATGGCGGTGAGGAGATAGTTCGTAATCAAAATCAAAATGGAAGCCGAGACGACCGCATTCGTCGTGGCTTTTCCGACGCCTTGGGCGCCACCCTTGGAATAATACCCCTGATAGCACCCCATGGATGTGATGATAAATCCAAAAGCGGCAGCTTTTATTAAACCAGAAGCCACATCGGCCCGCTCCAAAAAATCCCAGGATTGTTTGAGGTAGGTGGCTGGATTAAATCCCAACTTATAAACGCTCACCAAATACCCTCCAAAAACGCCGATGATATCAGCCACCATCACAAGAAGGGGCAATGTCAAAACTCCCGCTAAAATTCGAGGGGCAATAAGATATTTGGAAGGATGCGTGGAAAGAGTGGTTAAAGCATCAATTTGTTCTGTAACCCTCATGGTACCAATTTCTGCTGCCATAGAGGCTCCCATGCGCCCTGCCACCATGAGCCCCGCAAGTACTGGGCCCAATTCACGAGTCATGGACAGGATCACAACAGAAGCCACAGCATTTTCTGCATTAAAACGCGAGAATCCCGTATAGCTTTGAAGTGCTAAAACCATACCTGTGAAAAGTGCGGTAAGCCCCACAACGGGCAAAGATAAATACCCAATTTCTAAAAATTGTCGAAGAATTTGCCTAAAAAAATAAGGGGGCTTGAATCCCTCCCAAAGGCTATTGCCCAAAAAGAGGCTAAGACGCCCCACGCTTGCTAAAAATTCTAAAAAGATGCGGCCAATGCCAGCTAAAATTGAAATCACGAGGCAATTTTCTCCAAATTCCGTTGATTCTCTTTAGCATAAAATCGCTCGTAACGAGACCCTAAATTCGTTAAAATTTCCCAAGGCGCCGTTCTTGCCCATTTGGCTACATCATCAAGGCGAATATTTTCGCCCAATAGTTCAACCCAATCCCCAGAACGAATGGGGGCTCCATGATGCGCGGTGATATCAACAGTCATCAAATCCATAGAAATCCGCCCAACAATCGGGAACTTGTGCCCCTGAATAAAAACATATCCCTGATTGCTAAGGCTACGCAAAACACCATCTGCATATCCAATCCCCAAGGTTGCAATACGACTGGAACGGGCGGTTGTAAATGTCGCATCATAGCCAATGGATTTTCCAGCGGGAATCTCTTCAATCTGAAGAATTTTGGCAAAAATATGTGCCACAGGCTTGAACTCAGGAGACGTCAAATTCGATCCATAAAGGGCAAGCCCTGGACGCACGAGATCAAAATGATAGTGTGAACCTAAATGAACCCCCCCCGAATTGGCCAAAGATAAAGACGCTTGCGGCAAAAGATCTTTTAGACGAAGAAACTCTTCTAATTGTTCCTTATTCATCGGATGATCAAATGTATAGGAACACGCCAAATGACTCATAATCAATTTTAAATCAAGAAACTCAAAGAAAGAATGTAGAATTTTTTTAAGGTCTTTCTCATGAAATCCCGTCCGCACAAGGCCTGTGTCAATATGAATGCCACAAGGAAGTTTTTTCTGCGCTTTTAAAGCAACCCCATGCCATTTTTGAAGTTGCTCGAAATGACATAAAACGGGAATAAGGTTATTCTCAATAAGAACTTCCTCCTCCCCTGAAATAAGTGTGGAAAGCACATAAATCTGAGCCTGAGGAAGGACTTTTCGAAGAGACACCCCTTCTTGACATTGAATCACAAAATAAGTCTTGGCGCCTTCTACCCAGAGAACTTCCGCAACCTGCTCCATGCCCAAACCATATCCGTTGGCTTTAACAGCAGGGGCACAGGCTGTTTTCGGTCCAAGCCCGCGACAGAGAATTCTATAATTCTCTCGAATCGCCTCAAGATCAACAATGAGAGTTGCAGGTGTGCTGGGAGAAAAAAAAGAGGGGTTAATCATGTGAGGAATCCACTCTTAACATCAATGTTCATGGGGCAAATAACTCTGTTCAATATAATTCGAGAATTTGGTGAGAGCTCCCTCAAAGTGAAGCTTGACCGTCCCCACAGGACCATGACGTTGCTTGGCGATAATGACTTCTGCCAGATTTCGGATTTGGGTCATATGAACATCCCACTCGCGATATTTATCCGTGCCTGGCGTGGGCTCCTTGCGAGCCTCATAATATTCTTCCCGATAGACGAACATCACAACGTCGGCGTCTTGCTCAATGGATCCTGATTCGCGCAAATCGGAAAGCTGAGGGCGCTTGTCGTCCCGTTGTTCAACGGCACGGGAAAGCTGAGACAAGGCGATGACGGGTACATTTAATTCTTTGGCCAAAGCTTTAAGGCCTCGGGTAATTTCAGAAAGTTCTTGCACACGATTTTCATTTCCCTTGCCGCCGCCTGGGGATCCAATTAATTGTAAATAATCAATAACAATGAGCCCGAGACCTTCTTGGCGCTGTAAACGCCGTGCGCGCGTTCGAATGGCCGGCACGCTCAAGGCCGGAGTATCGTCAATATAAAGAGGAAGCTGACTTAATTCTCGACTCACTTCCACAAATTTAGGGAAGTCATTTTGGCTAATTTCACCGCGTCGGATTTTGTCAGAGGAGACTCCCGATTCTTGACCCAAAAGACGATTGGCCAATTGCTCGGCGGACATCTCAAGAGAGAAAAAAGCCACATGAGCCCCTTCGCGTTTTTGCAATTGAGCTTTGGCGGCATTAAAGGCAATGTTGGTCGCAAGCGCTGTCTTTCCCATGGAAGGACGGCCTGCCAAAATCAAAAGGTCAGACGGGTGAAGCCCACCTAAGCGTTTGTCGATATCCACAAGTCCTGATGTCACACCCACTATGTGGCTGTCCCGTTTGTAAGCAATTTCTGCCGTTTTAATGGCTGCCGTCAGGGCAGAAGTAAAAGTCTGAATTCCACGCTCTTGATGACCTGAGGTCGCAAGATCAAACAGTTTCTTTTCCGCGATCTCAATTTGATTTGAGGCGGTTGTTTCTAAATTAAACGTATGGGCCGTATTGACGACCTCCTCACCGATATCAATCAGTTGGCGGCGCAAATAAAGATCATAAATTTTTCGGGCATAATCTTCGCTATTAATAATTGAGACGATGTTGGTCGCAAGCTCCGCCAGATACTGCCCTCCACCCACATCCTGAAGGGAGGCATCTTTTTCAAAATAATCACGAAGCGTAATGGGATCAGCTACTTGCCCCCGATTAATGAGCGTGCCCAAAGCTTGAAAAATTTTCCCATGCACAGCCGTTGCAAAATGCTCAGGGCGCAAAAATTCAGCAACCCGTTCATATACGAGATTGTTGTGCAAAAGTGCACCCAGTAAAGCTTGCTCCGCATCCACACTCTGGGGAAGAGTGCGTTCCATCATAGCCTCAAGAGAGCTGCCTTCAGAGGAGATCAATTGCAATGCATTTGAAGATTTTTTAACCATGGACTCACGAGATCAAACTGAATTTAGGATCTCACTATATAACCATCCGTCATAAATTTCATCATGGATTTTGAGTTTGAGAAACTAAGGTTAAAATTTAACCTTAGTCCCCAAAACAACGACATCAGATTTTTGTTTTGGGCCCACGGGACCTGCTGTGACACTACCAGAGGCCAGTGCTGTTGAATTGGGAAGCATATTTGAACTATTACACGAGTTACGCAGTTTGCAGGAGAAGAGAGAAGAGATAAGGTGAGAGGGAATATTTATTAAATGAGAAGAAATGATGTCTCGACACAAATGCACAAAATCACTTTATCGTTCATTTTTACAAGCCAGCAGTGTGCGCTATTCAGGGTTGGCACTTTCGGAGGTGTCACCGATTCCATTGTCGCATGACAGCGTCAATCGATGGTTGAGTTCTAGTGCATTGCGTCCGAGCGGAGTGTGGAATCTTACTCAATCTCTTATTAACAAGAAAGAACCTTGTTTTTTAGTATGTGACGATACAATTTTGGATAAAAATCGGAGCGAGAAGATAGAGCTTGTGCATTATCAGTATTCTGGGAATGCCCATGATGTTATTGCGGGGATAGGTCTTGTCAATTTGGTATGGCATGGCCTGAGGAGTCATGACTCTATTCCTGTTGATTATCGTATTTATGATAAAGCCAGCGATGGCAAAAGCAAGAATGACCATTTCAGGGAAATGTTAAAGCTGGCTCAAGACAGAGGGATAAATCCGGATGACGTGGTTGCAGACGCTTGGTACTCGAGCTTGAATAATCTGAAGGCCATTGAATCCATAGGCTGGACATGGGTGATGGGGTTGAAGAAAAACAGGAAAGTGAATCGTGGAGAAACTCTTGAAAAGCTGGACATTCCAGATGAAGGACTGAAAGTTCACTTACGCGGATATGGATGGATTACTGTTTTCCGGTTTGTTGCCAAAAACGGTCGCACGGATTATATCGGAACCAATAGGGATAATCCCTCTCGTGATCATATTGAACTGGTCATGAAATCGCGTTGGAAAATCGAAGTTTATCATCGGGAATTAAAGCAAACATGCGGTCTTGAACGCTGTCAGTCTCGCACGGGACGAGCCCAAAGAAATCATATATTTCTTGCCATTTCGGCTTGGATTCAAAGATTTAAAAGACGACTTGCTGGAGGCTTCTCTTTTTATCAGCAGCAGTGGGATGTTATTAAGCATGATATCTCTAGAGAAATAACAAAACTCATGTCTTTCGCTTAGATTCCCACCCTTTTGCTGCAAACTGCGTAACTCGTGTATTATTGATCATTGCATCTACATTAAAACCTTCATTTTTCATATCTAAGTGAACGTATTCAAAGTAAACGCCTGCTCCTGGCGCCAATTTATGATCAAGATCGATTGATAAAATATGGGTCCGATTTTGAGCTTTGCCAAACGTATTGTTTACATTCAAATGAATGGCTTTACGTTTGGTGTACATATATCCAAAACTGAGTTTTGTCGGACCAAAATGATAAGCAATACCTGTATCCATAAAACAACCGGCATTAGTTTCTTGTCCAGTTTGCACTTTCAGGTCTTTGACTTCATGGGATTTCCCATTATCCCCAAATTCAACCCCAAATTGAAAATCCTTATAGTGCATGCTGGTTCCCATTGCATAACCTGCTGTGTTTTTACGGTTGCCAGCACCACGCACAATAACCGTATTATTTTGGTCAACAATAAACCACTGAGAGCCTGAAAAACCAGGTAGTGTCTTTGCAAACACAGCTGTCAAAGAAGCGCCAAGAGAAAGTCCATTTTTCCAATCATTCATATAATTTAGGGCGAGTGAAGTACTTCTGCGATCAAATGGCTGAAGATCACCATTCCAAGAATAATCTTTTGTGCTTTGAATCTTATTTTCTCCAAGGTGTCCATATTGTGGGGCAAAAGAAAGACCTCCTTGAAATCCGTAAAAACGGGGTGTTTGATAGATCACTTTTGTAGATTTATCTGTTCCTTCCACAATTCCTACGGACGTCACAGTGCCTGTTACAAGATTGACCACACGATCAAAGTTACCATCAAACCCACCTGTACCCCCAAGAGGATCGTATCCCCCAAAAGCCATAAATTCTTCAACACCATTTGTATTACCAAGGGTCAAACACCCCCACACTCCATCTATCCAAACATAAGTTTCTTTGATGGTCTTATCGCCAAAAGTTTGTTCTGTGTTGGTATCTATATTCACAACGAGTCCATAGTCCGTGCCATAATCAGAGACACCAGACAAATCAAATTTGAGGCGACTATCGTCCATGGTAAAGATATAACCACGTCCGTATTCGTTTTGTGTATCACCGCTTAGCGAGGACGACGTTAAAGTCGCTGCCAATGAAGGAATTTGATTCTCATTGAGAAAGGATCCTTGACCAAAGTCGTTGTCATTGCTGTTTTTTATATTTTGATTATGAAACCACCAAACATTAAATGTGGATTCTCCTGAAACAGTTAATTGCGGCATCTGAGAGCGCGCCATTGGTCCACGCGCACAGACTCGAGGGGGTTCAGATGCAGAAAGAAGGAGTGTTAGTGTAAAGAACAATCCTTTTTTCACTTGAATGACCTCCCATTTTTTTGAATTTTTTTTAAATTATTTTTATTTAATTTCGCAAAAGAAACACAGACTCTTCAAGTCCTAAATAAAAAAGGGAGGAGGGTGTCATAAATTTTGTGTAAGTTGTGAAAGATAGGGTCAATATTTAGAGGTCCCTATCTGAATAGAGGATAGCAAATTGGTTGAGTGCTAATTTCCATTCTCTGATGGGCATTGTCCATTTTTTGCTGGCATTTTGCAAGACCAGAAATACCAAGTGTAGGAGTTCATAACAAATGAGACTCAAGAGGCCTCGAGAATATGAGAGTGAATATAGTGCAAAGGAGTGAGGCCTTTCGCGGCGCGATGAGGCCGATAAGAATTATACTTTGAGACAGCTTGAGAGAGCTCAAAGCGCATAGAAGCTATGGAATCAGCCAGGAGGTTGTTTTGGTTGTAAAATTCCTCCCGGAATATTCGATTTCCCCGCTCAACGCCGCCGTTGTAAGTGGGCTTTTTGGGGGGCAAAACAATTAAGGGAATGCCCAGATCTTCACAGGCTTCCTCAAATTCCGCCATAAATTCAGATCTTCCCTCAACTTGAATGGATTGAATTTTAAAGGGGGCCTGCTTTACAAACTTAAGCAAGAAGCGTTTGGCGCTTGAGCTCTTGGCATGGGCATACACACTCGCATAGATAAATTTCGAGCCTCTTTCCCAAGCCTGGAAGTGCTTGAAACAGATACCATTTTTGGTGACTGTCATATGGTCAATCTGAACCCGCTCACCAAGCGTCATCGTTTTATAATCCTTGAAAGTCCAAGGTTTTGCATGGCTTTTAAATTGTCTTTTTCTTTTTGTTCTCAGGGCGGAGGGTGATTTTTGCACAAGCCCCTTGTTTTTGAGGGAGGTCAGGATACGGCCGACGGTGCTTTCGCTCAGGATTTGCCCATGGTCTCGCTTGAGAATGATGGCGATTTTCTCTTTGCCATAGGTGGGATTTTCGCGGCGCACTTTCACAAGCTGAAGTTCTGCCTCTCCCCAGTGCGGTTTGTTGAGATTTCGTGGCTTTTTTGAAGGGGGAACACTCCCTTTGTTAAGGTCCTTCAGGATCTTCTTGTGGCGATAATAAGTTGCGCGAGACATGGCGCAAATGTCTTGGCACCTGGAATCGCAAACGTTTTCAGATTTCAGCTTTTCCCAGAGCCTCACGCCGTCTTCATACCGTTTGCGATAGGCGTCAAAACAGTCTTGTGTGCGCGCATATGCATAAACACGAGTTACGCAGTTTGCAGGAGAAGAGAGAAGAGATAAGGTGAGAGGGAATATTTATTAAATGAGAAGAAATGATGTCTCGACACAAATGCACAAAATCACTTTATCGTTCATTTTTACAAGCCAGCAGTGTGCGCTATTCAGGGTTGGCACTTTCGGAGGTGTCACCGATTCCATTGTCGCATGACAGCGTCAATCGATGGTTGAGTTCTAGTGCATTGCGTCCGAGCGGAGTGTGGAATCTTACTCAATCTCTTATTAACAAGAAAGAACCTTGTTTTTTAGTATGTGACGATACAATTTTGGATAAAAATCGGAGCGAGAAGATAGAGCTTGTGCATTATCAGTATTCTGGGAATGCCCATGATGTTATTGCGGGGATAGGTCTTGTCAATTTGGTATGGCATGGCCTGAGGAGTCATGACTCTATTCCTGTTGATTATCGTATTTATGATAAAGCCAGCGATGGCAAAAGCAAGAATGACCATTTCAGGGAAATGTTAAAGCTGGCTCAAGACAGAGGGATAAATCCGGATGACGTGGTTGCAGACGCTTGGTACTCGAGCTTGAATAATCTGAAGGCCATTGAATCCATAGGCTGGACATGGGTGATGGGGTTGAAGAAAAACAGGAAAGTGAATCGTGGAGAAACTCTTGAAAAGCTGGACATTCCAGATGAAGGACTGAAAGTTCACTTACGCGGATATGGATGGATTACTGTTTTCCGGTTTGTTGCCAAAAACGGTCGCACGGATTATATCGGAACCAATAGGGATAATCCCTCTCGTGATCATATTGAACTGGTCATGAAATCGCGTTGGAAAATCGAAGTTTATCATCGGGAATTAAAGCAAACATGCGGTCTTGAACGCTGTCAGTCTCGCACGGGACGAGCCCAAAGAAATCATATATTTCTTGCCATTTCGGCTTGGATTCAAAGATTTAAAAGACGACTTGCTGGAGGCTTCTCTTTTTATCAGCAGCAGTGGGATGTTATTAAGCATGATATCTCTAGAGAAATAACAAAACTCATGTCTTTCGCTTAGATTCCCACCCTTTTGCTGCAAACTGCGTAACTCGTGATAAAGCCTATGCTTATTTTTATGTAATCCGTGGATCCTCATCCAGGCCTCCATCAATAGGTTTTTTAGATTTCCTATTCTTGAGGCCTGGTTGGGTGTGGCAATGGAGATGAGCCTCGCTACAGCGCAATTTGGGGGCGCGCTCAGCTCATCTCCATCCCTCCCAATTTTGTCTCACTTCTATCTGCATTCGGACATCTCTTTGAAGGACGACATGTTTTTTCTAGAGAGTAAGAGAGCTGGCGATTATTTTGATCAACTTGTAAACTCTTTCAAACTCCTCTAATTTCACTGTGGCATAATCGTCGCAGATGATGCATACTTACAACCATGAAAAATCAAATTCGCACCATTTCAGCTTGGAGTGAAAAGCATCGCATTAGCGAAAAGCTGGCGGTAGCTTTGGCTATTGCCACAGGAGTTTCTGTCATTGCAACGTATATTGCCCTGACCGATGCGCCACCGCTTATTCGCGGTCGAAAATTCCTGATTTTTCTCCTCTATTTAGACCTTGTTCTTTTGCTGCTTTTGGGCGGTGTGGTCGCGCGTCGATTTGTAGCCCTTTGGGTCAAACGAAAAAGTGGGGAAGCCGGGGCACAACTTCACAGTCGTATGGTTGGAATCTTCAGCCTTTTGGCGATTACCCCCACCATTTTAATGGCCGCATTTTCAGCTCTTTTCTTCAACATCGGCGTTCAAAGTTGGTTCAGTCAGCGTGTGGAAACTGCCGTTGGAGAATCCATGGCCGTTGCGGAAGGGTATTTGCGGGAGCATGAAAAAGTCATAAGTGCCAATGCTCAGGCCTCTGCGTCATCACTTTCACGTGAGCTTCCCGTTTTACTGCTATCTCCTACACGCATGGCCGAACGCCTCACAGAAGAAGTCCGAAATCGCTCTTTAGATGAGGGGGTGATCTTTGACAAAGAAATGAATGTACTGGCCCGTTCTCAATTTTCTTATTCTCTGGCCTTTGAGTCCATTCAATCTAATGACATCAAACAAGTTTTAAGTGGTCATGTTGTGACGTACACAGCTGATGAGAGCCATCGTGTAAGAGCTTTGGCGCCGATTGATGTTCAGCGTGGCATTTTTCTCCTTGTCGGTCGTAAGGTCGATGCTCAAATTTTGGATCGCGTCGAAAATGCCACCAAGGCCGCCCATGAATACGAAAAGCTTGAAGGCGACAGCACCTATCTTGCCATTAAATTTGCCCTCATCTTTGTGGGTATTGCAGTGCTTTTGCTTTTGGTAGCGATTTGGGGTGGACTCGTTTTTGCAAACCGCCTTGTCAAACCCATTAGTCGATTAATTAACGCGGCTGAAAAAGTCAGTAGTGGTGATTTGTCCGTGCGCGTCATAACCAATCAAAGCGATGATGAACTCGCTCGATTAACGAAAGCCTTCAACCACATGACGGAGCAATTGGCTTCTCAGCGAAAAGAACTTGTTGAAGCCCATGAACAAGTCGATAAACGTCGCAGGTTTACAGAAACGGTTTTGGCGGGCGTATCTGCCGGCGTAATTGGCTTGGATCAGCAGGGTCATATTTATCTTCCCAATAAATCGGCATCCCTTCTCCTTGGAAAAGATTTAAAGCGACGCGTGGGTCAAAAACTCAGCGATGTTATTCCGCCCATTGGAGATCTTTTGGACGAAACCACAACGCGAACGGATAATTTCCTTGAGCAAGAATTGACCCTTCCCAAAGAAGGAGAATATCGCACATTTCTTTTCCGGGTGGCTGTGGATCGTACAGGTGATCGCATTCGCGGATACGTCATTACGTTTGATGATATTACGGAAATTCAAGCGGCTCAAAAAAATGCGGCCTGGGCGGATGTCGCGCGGCGCATTGCCCATGAAATTAAAAATCCACTTTTACCCATTCAACTTGCGGCTGAACGCCTAAAACGAAGATACCTGAAACAAATCAATAATGATCCCGAAACGTTCCAAGCCTGTACGGATACAATCGTAAGGCAAGTCGGACACATTGGGCATATGGTTTCTGAATTCTCAGCTTTTGCCCGCATGCCCGCGCCACAGATGAAAGAAAAAAATCTGATTGAGCTAATTGAGCAAGCTGTGTTTTTGCAAAAGCAGGCTCACCCCAGAATTGCTTATACATTTAGTGCTCCTGAAAAAAACATCATCATTCGTTGTGATGATAATCAAATGGGACAAGCTCTCACAAATCTTTTGCAAAATGCGGCCGATGCCATTACTCCTAAATTAAACGCGGATGAGCATTTTCAAGGTGAAATTCAACTTACTCTTGATGTTGAACCCAATCGTTTAACCCTCAAAATCAATGACAATGGCACAGGTCTTCCCAAAGAGGGGCGAGAGAAATTGCTGGAGCCTTATGTCACATTCCGCGAAGAAGGAACAGGATTAGGCCTTGCCATTGTGAAGAAGATTATGGAAGATCATGGTGGTCGAATCGTACTTCAGGATAGTAAACTCGGGGGAGCCGAAGTGGTGCTCACCTTGGGTCGTGTCGTTGTGTCTTCAAAACGTCTTGCGAGTTAAAGGAGAAGAAAAAAATGGAACAAGATATCCTTATCGTTGATGATGAAAAAGATATCCGGAGTTTGATTTCAGGCATCCTTGAGGATGAGGGTTATAAAACTCGCACGGCATCCGATGGTCAAAGTGCGCTTGATGAAATTAATAAACGTCAACCCCATTTGCTCATTCTCGATATTTGGCTTGGGGATCCACAATATGACGGCCTCAAACTTTTAGAGATGATCCGTAAAAGCAACCCCACACTTCCTGTCGTCATGATTTCAGGCCATGGCACCATTGAAACTGCAGTCAAAGCCATCAAATTGGGAGCTTATGAATTTATTGAAAAACCCTTCAAAACAGACCGGCTTTTACTTGTGACCGCAAGGGCCTTAGAGACGGCCCAACTCCGGCAAGAAAATACGCTTTTAAAAAAGCAATTTCACGAAGAAACCCAAATTGTAGGAGAGTCCCCAGCTTTGGCCAAAGTCAAAAAAACAATTGAGAAAGTGGCTCCTACCGCAAGCCGTATTATGATTTCAGGCCCTATGGGATGCGGAAAAGAACTTGTGGCGCGAGAAATTCACCGTCTTTCCGCCAGAGTCTCAAAACCCTTTTATATTATTCATTGTGCCTCTTTAAGCCCGGAGACTTTGGAAGCCGAACTTTTCGGAATTGAAGGCAAAAAAATTGGCATCCTTGAGCAAGCCCATGGTGGATCCTTATATTTAGATGAGGTGACCGACCTCACCCCTGAAATTCAATCCAAACTCATGCAAGTCTTGCAAGCTCAAACATTCAAGCGCGTGGGCGGGACGCAAATCGTTCAAGTGGATGTACGCATTTTGTCTTCCACAAAAAAAGATATTAAGGCCGAAATTGAAGCTGGTCGATTCCGTGAAGATTTGTTTTATCGTCTCAGTGTGGTTCCCATCGAAATCCCTCCCCTTTCTCAAAGACGCGATGATATCCCATTTCTCATTGAACATTTGACCCAAATCATCACGAAACAAGCCGGTGTTTCGGGGCGCCTTTTTTCAGAGCCCGCTATGCTCACATTAAAAGCGCACAATTGGCCCGGAAATGTGCGGGAGCTTCGCAATGTTGTTGAACGTCTTATGATTATGACGCCAGCGGCCAATGACGAAATAATCACGCCCGATGAATTACCTTTGGATGTACGCAGCGAAGATTTAAGACAACTTCAAAAAGAAGGAACTGGCGTTGATCTTCTTTCTCTACCTTTAAAGGATGCACGCGAACATTTTGAGCGTGAATACCTTTTGGCCCAGGTTAATAAATTTTCAGGCAATATTTCAAGAACGGCGACATTTATCGGGATGGAGCGTTCGGCTCTTCATCGTAAACTCAGGACACTACAAGTAGATCGCAAAAAGGAATACGGCACTTAAGGATTATTTCCCATGAAAGTTGTCATTTGCGGCGCGGGTCAAGTTGGTTTCAGCATCGCCCGTTATCTTTCCCAACAAGATAACGACATTACGGTTATTGATCAGTCTGAATCCATCGTCAGTCATTTAGCGGATACGCTGGATGTACGTGCTGTTGTGGGGCATGCGTCTCACCCTGAGGTTTTAGTTAAGGCCGGAATTGCAGAAGCGGACATGATTGTGGGTGTGACCTATTCGGACGAAGTCAACATGGTCGCCTGCCAAATTGCCTATTCTCTTTTTGGTGTGCCTTTAAAGATCGCGCGCGTGCGTAGTAAAAGCTATCTCGAACCCCAGTGGTCCAATCTTTATCGCGCCGATCATATGCCTATTGACCATATTATCTCGCCGGAAATTGAGGTCGCCAAAGCCATCGGGCGCAGCCTTGAAATTCCAGGCGCCTTCGAGGTTTTGGAGTTTGGGGACGGGACCTTTATTTTCATGGGGATGCGGGCACGCGCTACAAGTCCTATCGTCAATACGCCCCTGCGTTTGATTGGGGGGCTTTTCCGAAATTTGGACCTCAGCATTATGGGAATTGTTCGGGGCGAACGCTTCTTCGTTCCTAATGATTCGGACCGTATTGAGATGGAAGACGAAGTCTATTGTTTGGTGCCGAAAGATCAAATTGCCAATGCGGTCGAGGCTTTTGGATACACAGAGCAACGCTCAACACGCCTTTTAATTTTAGGTGGGGGCAACGTCGGATTATGTTTGGCCCAAGAAGTTGAGGCCAATCACACAGCGATTACAACCATGATGATTGAGCGTGATATTACCCGCGCATCACTCGTGGCAAACCAGCTCAATAGGACCGTGGTTCTGAGTGGTGACGCACTTGATCGCGAGATTTTAAAAGAAGCCAATGCACAAGTCACCAACATCGTAGTAGCCGTGACCGACGATGACAAAGTTAATATTCTGGCAGCTCTTCTCGCCAAGCGCCTGGGTGCGCACAGTGTTACAAGTTTGGTCAATAGTCTCTCTTATTCTTCTCTGGTGACGTCCCTTGGAATTGACGCAGTTATCAGTCCCAAAGCCCTGACGGTCTCCTCCATTTTGCAATATGTAAGACGAGGCCGAATTCGATCAGTTCATTCCATTCGCGAGGGGTACGGAGAGGTGATTGAGGCGGAAGCGGTGGGAACATCCTCCGTGGTGGGTATGTCCATTTCTGAAATCAACGTACCGGGAACCATGATCGTCTCCGGTATTTTAAGAGGTATCGAAAACGTCGTTCCGCGCCCTGAAACCATCATCAAAGTCAATGATCGTTTAATCGTAATGGTGACTTCTGAAGGTGTCAAAAAATTTGAGAAATTATTTTCAGTGAGACTGGGATATTTTTAAGAAATCGATTATACCCATCGCGATTGAGACATGTCCGAGTTCAGATAGAAGTGAGACAAAATTGGGAGGGATGGAGATGAGCTGAGCGTGCCCCCAAATTGCGCTGTAGCGAGGCTCATCTCCATTGCCATACCCAAACCAGGCCTCAAGAATAGGAAATGTAAAAAACCTATTGATGGAGGACTGGATGAGGATCCACGGATTACATAAAAATATGCATAGGCTTTATGCATATGCGCGTACACAAGACTATTTGGACGTCTATCGCAAACGGTATGAAGACGGCGTGAGGCGCTGGGAAAAGTTGAAAGCTGAAAACGTTTGCGATTCCACGTGCCAAGACATTTGCGGGATGTCTCGCGCAACTTATTATCGCCACAAGAAGATCCTGAAGGACCTTAACAAAGGGAGTGTTCCCCCTTCAAAAAAGCCACGAAATCTCAACAAACCGCACTGGGGAGAGGCAGAACTTCAGCTTGTGAAAGTGCGCCGCGAAAATCCCACCTATGGCAAAGAGAAAATCGCCATCATTCTCAAGCGAGACCATGGGCAAATCCTGAGCGAAAGCACCGTCGGCCGTCTCCTGACCTCCCTCAAAAACAAGGGTCTTGTGCAAAAATCACCCTCTGCCCTGAGAACAAAAAGAAAAAGACGTTTGAAAGCCATGCAAAACCTTGGACTTTCAAGGATTATAAAACGATGACGCTTGGTGAGCGGGTGCAAATTGACCACATGACAGTCACCAAAAATGGTATCTGTTTCAAGCACTTCCAGGCTTGGGAAAGAGGCTCGAAATTTATCTATGCGAGTGTGTATGCCCATGCGAAGAGCTCAAGTGCCAAGCGCTTTTTGTTCGATTTTGTGAAACGTGCACTCTTTAAAATTCACTCCATTCAAGTCGACGGTGGCTCTGAATTTATGGCAAAATTTGAGGAAGCCTGTGAAGATCTGGGCATTCCGTTGATTGTTCTGTCCCCCAAAAAGCCCACTTACAACGGCGGCGTTGAGCGGGGAAATCGAATATTCCGGGAGGAATTTTACAACCAAAACAACCTCCTGGCTGATTCCATAGCTTCTATGCGCTTTGAGCTCTCTCAAGCTGTCTCAAAGTATAATTCTTATCGGCCTCATCGCGCCGCGAAAGGCCTCACTCCTATGCACTATATTCACTCTCATATTCTCGAGGCCTCTTGAGTCTCATTCTATATGAACTCCTACAAAAAAGATTATACCCCTCATTTTAGGTTCGTGATAAATTAAGTGCATGATTATTTCAGAGCTCAAAGATAATCTCGTGAAAGGGGATAGGCGCGCTATTGCACAAGCCATGACTCTTGTAGAGTCCTCGCGTCCTGAGCATCAACACAACGCCCAAGCACTCCTTGCAATGATTTTGCCCCTTACGGAAAAATCTTTTCGTATTGGGATTTCGGGTGCGCCGGGGGTTGGAAAATCCACATTTATTGAGAGCTTTGGCCGTGATCTCCTCCAAAAAGGGCATCGCGTGGCAGTTTTGGCTATTGATCCCTCGTCTACCCTTTCTAAAGGATCGATTCTTGCGGACAAAACCCGCATGGTGACACTTTCCCAAAGTCCCGACGCATTTATTCGCCCCAGCCCTTCTGGTGGAATTTTAGGCGGCACTGCGCAACGCACAACAGATGTTATTCGTATCGCAGAAGCGGCAGGTTTTGATATAATTTTGATTGAAACCGTGGGCGTGGGCCAATCAGAGCTTGCCGTTTATGATCTTTCAGATATGGTTCTGTTGCTTTTGGGACCGGCTTTGGGGGACGAACTCCAAGGGATCAAAAAAGGTATTGTGGAGATTGCTGATTTGATTGTCATCAACAAGGCAGACTCAGGTCTTGAGGAAAGATGCCTCCAGACAGCACAAGCCTATCGTGGTGCCCTAGAGATGAGTCGCCCACGTCTTCAATCCTGGACACCTAAAGTTGAGGTAATTTCTGCGATAGAATCCAAGGGGTTCCAAGCTCTTTTCAAAGATATTGAAGATTATAAAGTGGTTACCCAAACATCTGGGGAGTGGCAGACACGAAGGCAATCCCAAGCGCAGCATTGGCTTGAGGAGGAAATGAAAGCACTATTGTGGCAAAAAATTCAAACGGCGTGGGATGCTGAAATTCAAAAATCCCTTACGTTAATCAAAGACAAAAAATCCACCCCCTCTCAAGAGGCGCAAAGAATTATTTGCGAAAATGGGGGACACATTCAAGTATGAAGTCCAACACGGTGTGAACCTCCACGGGGCAAGCCCCGTGGTATCTCGTTGGCCTAAAGGCCAAGTTCAAGCTGCGCTTGCCTCATATCACTAATTATATGAGGGGCGCTTCATCCATGGGACAAGCCCCATGGTTTTATGCGCGTATAAATTATGCACACTTTTGCAAGGTTTCTAACCTTAGGATCTCTTGTTTTTGGAGCAGTTGCTTTGCAAGCTACAAATCCTAATCCTGTCCCTATCAATAACAAGAGTTTTTTAATTACATGTAAAAATTGTAATATTAGATCCGATAGTTTTTTGAACTGTGAATGTAAAAGAAAAAATCAACAAAATGCTGACTCAAGTCTTAATTTGAGTAATTTCCATACTCCAGCAGGATCAGTATCTGACCTATGGAAAGCGTTGAGTCTTCAAGTTCAGAACTGTGATGGAATCTTAACAATTACCGAGTCATGTCCTTAAACTGATATTCCCACAAAAAAATAATCACGATTTCTAAATTCAAAGCCACGAACGTAGTTCGTGGCTTTTATTATGTCCAATCAAAATGAAAATTGGGTGTTCTATAACGCTCCCCAGAGAAACTATAGTCCTTCCCCTATAAATAGATAGATTTTTAGGAAAAGTTTAGGTATAAGGAGGGAATGGTAAAAGCATATTCGGAAGACCTGCGGAAAAAGGTCATCTCCTACATTACGAGCGGCGGCCGTAAGCGGGAGGCTGCAAAGGTTTTTAACGTTGGAGAAGCCACGATCTATCGATGGATATGTCTTCATAAACAAGGGGATATTAAACCGAAAAAACGCACTTCTTATCCGCGTAAAGTCGATGAGCAAAAACTCAGAGACTACGTCGCTCAAAATCCGGATCATACGCTCAAACAAATCGCCGAAGCTTTGGGGTTGAGATTCCAAAACGTGAGTAAATGGCTTAAACGTTTAAACATTACACGAAAAAAAGACGACGCTTTACAAAGAACGTAACGAAGACAAGCGGGCCGAATTTATAAAACAGCTTGAGAAAATAGATCCTGAAACAATCGTGTGGATTGATGAAGCTGGGATTGATAATCGCCTTTATCGAGAGCATGCCTGGGCGCCGCGCGGACAAAAGGTTGACGCGGAGATCCCGGGCCAAAAAAGAGAGCGTGTCAGTATCATTGGCGGTCTCATGAAGGGTGCGTTCGTGGCGCCTTTCACCTTTCAAGGTGGATGTCATGCAGATCTTTTTAATGCTTGGCTTGAGGAGGTTTTATTGCCGAATTTATCAAAAAATACCACCCTGATTATGGACAATGCCGCCTTTCACAAATCGCCAAAAACGAAAGATTTGATTGAGAAATTTGGCTGCCATCTCCTCTTTCCCCCAACTGACTCTCCTGACCTCAATCCTATCGAACATTGGTGGCACAAAATCAAATCCATCCTCCGCCCCCTCGTCCAGCAAAACCCAGAAAACCTTCATCAACTCCTTGATAAACTCCTCAGCCAATGTCTATCCATATAATGGAGAAGTACTATAGCTGAACTCGGACATGCACCCCTGCTTTAAAATGAATTAGACTCAATAAAAACTATAAGGGTCCACATCCACCTGTAGTTTTAAAATGGGGGGAATTTGAGCTGACTTCAACCATTTTTGAACCACACGTTGAATATTGAGGTTTCGGGGTGATTGGATTAAAAGTCTCCATCGGTATTTTGATTTTAAATAGGACAAAGTCGCAGGCGCAGGTCCTAAAAGTTCACATCCTTCAAGGCTTGGAAACGATTTGGCAAGGCTTCGCATTGTCTTTTCCACAAGCTCTAAATTGGACCCTGAAAGCACAATGCTAATCAATCGTCCATAAGGGGGAAAGTCGAGAGCTTCTCGACCCACTTTTTCAAGCGCCAAAAACTGGGCACGATCATGGTCTTTCAGTGCCAGAATCACCGGATGCTCTGGCGAGTAAGTTTGCAAAATTACTCGCCCCTTTTCTTTGTCGCGCCCCGATCGTCCCGAGACTTGATGAAGCATTTGATAGGTCTTTTCAGAGGCCCTTAAATCTGCGCCAGAAAGTCCCGCATCACCATCCAAAACACCCACCAAAGTCATGCGGGGAAAATGATGCCCCTTGGCAATCATCTGCGTTCCTATGACAACATCGACTTCATGTCCATGAATCTTTTGAAGAGTGCCTTCAAGGGTTTTTGGAGACTTCACCGTATCACTTGTCATGATCAAAGAACGGACCTCTGGAATTTTAGCATGAAGTTCTTCATGGACGCGCTCAACGCCAGGCCCCCACAGCAATAATGTATCCTCTTTATTACAGGCCGGGCAATGCTTGGGCGGGAATATCGCATACTCGCAATGATGACAATGGAGCTTTCCATCTCCCTTGTGATGCACCAACGTTGTTTCACAGGATGTGCACAAAATCCGTTCTCCGCACGATGTACACAGCGTCATGGGCGCATATCCCCGTCGATTTAAAAAGAGCATCGCCTGCTGCCCTTGCGAAACAACATTAGTTAAAGCCTCTTGAAGGGTGGGCGAAATCCACTCCTCGGCTTTGAGATTGCGATCTTCTTTCAACTTTCGCATATCGACAAGTTCAATGGAAGGCATGACAGCGCCGCCATGGCGATGGGGCAAACTCAGGGCCATATATTTTCCGTCCTCTACATTCATCATCGTTTCAAGAGAGGGGGTGGCCGACGCCAAAATACAAAGACATTTTTCAAACTGGGCCCGTAAGACGGCCATATCACGGGCGCTATAAATCACACCCTCTTCTTGCTTATAAGATCCGTCGTGCTCCTCATCCACAACGATGAGCTTCAGATTTGAAAAGGGTAAAAAGAGGGCCGACCTTGCCCCCACCAAAACAGAAACTTCCCCCTTTAAAATACCTTGCCACGTTTCGCGTTTTTGAGCGGCCCCCACATCTGAATGCCACACGGCGGGCATGACACCAAAGGCATCTTGAAAACGCGAGAGCAACTGAGAGGTAAGGGCAATTTCCGGCAAAAGCACCAAGATTTGGCCACCCAATTTTAATGCCTCACGAATAGCCTCAAAATAGACTTCAGTTTTACCAGAGCCCGTCACGCCATCCAAAAGAACAGTCGTATACTGCCCCCCTTGAATGCGCTCTTTTAAAGCAGCACTGGCTGCGGCCTGATGGAAGGAAAGGGTGGGAGCTTCTTTTTCAAAATCAGGTCTGCCGAATTCAAAATGTTTGGCGCGTTTGGGTGTTTCTAAAAATCCACTTTGCGGAATAACCAATTTCAAAAGTGAGCCCAAAGGCGACATCGTGTATTCTGCCATCTTATTTAAAAATTTCAGCATCGTCTCAGCGATGGGTGGAAATTCTAAAACCTCTGAAATGGTTTTGAGTTTATAAGGAGACACGGTGTCCTCCTGAATTTCCCAAAGAAGGGCGTAAATTTGCGATCTTCCAAAGGGGACTTTGACCCAGGACCCCGGCGAAATCTCAAGATCATCTGGAATGAGATAATCAAAGGGGGCCTCAAAAGGACGAGGAATTAACACCTTTCCCACGCGCTGACCCTTTACAGATGCTCCGTCCCCTCGCATAATCCTCTCAACGTGATTAAATAAGATATGAAAGTTTAAACGATGAAATTTTTTATTGATACTGCTGATGTCTCAGAAATTCGTATTTTGGCCGAAACGGGTCTGATTGATGGCGTGACCACCAACCCTTCTCTTGTCGCCAAAGCTGGTGGAAATTTCCTTGAAGTCATCAAAGAAATCTCGAGCTTTATCTCAGGTCCTGTAAGTGCTGAAGTCTCGTCTTTGGATGCAGACATCATGATTCAAGAAGGCAAAAAACTGGCAAAAATTGCAAGCAACGTGGTTGTGAAAGTCCCCCTTACTTATGACGGACTCAAAGCTTGTAAAGCCCTTCGCGGAGAAGGCATTGGCGTTAACGTCACCCTTTGTTTTTCCCCAAGCCAAGCTCTTTTGGCGGCCAAAGCGGGGGCCAGTTTTATTTCGCCTTTCGTGGGGCGCCTTGATGATATCGGTCAAGACGGAATGGATCTTATCGGTCAGATTGCAGAAATTTACGCGAACTATGATTTTGAAACGGAGATTTTAGCCGCCTCTATCCGCAGTCCTTTACATGTGGTGGAAGCCGCACGTTTGGGAGCCCATGTGGCGACAATTCCGCCCAAAGTCTTGCGTGATCTTTACAATCATCCCTTAACCGATAAAGGCATCCAGACGTTTACGGCGGACTGGGCCTCAACAGGGCAATCTATTTTGTGAGGGGTGGTGCTGCTTTTCGCGATGAAATTCAAGCATTCGTAGAGACGTCTCTTTTGGATTTTATTTGCGACTGGTTTCAAATGCTTGAGCATGAACGGCGGCTGTCTTCTCATACACTTTCGGCCTATGCGATTGATCTCAAGATTTTTCTTGAATTTTTGATGTTGCATCAAGGGGGGATTGTTTCGTTTGCATCATTCGAATCTTTAACCTCCAGTGATTTGCGTGCTTTCTTTTCAAGTCGACTCCAAAAGAAAATTCAAAAGCGCTCTAATGCGCGGACGCTTTCTTGTCTTAAAACTTTTTTTAAACACCTGCAACGGCAAGGAAAACTTGAGAAAAATATAGCAGCGTCTTTTTCAGCGCCTCGATTACCGAAACTTCTCCCACGACCCCTGTCCGCAGATCAAGCTCTTGAGCTTGTGAATCTCAGGTCAGAAACCTGGCAGGAACTCCGGGATATGGCGCTCTTCACACTTTTATATGGAGCGGGGCTTCGGATTAGCGAGGCTCTGAATTTAAATGTCTCTGATCTTCCTCACCGGGATGAGGAGTCACCGTCTTTAAGGATTTTAGGCAAAGGTGGGAAGGAGCGATTGGTCCCTATTTTGCCACTCATTCTTGAAAAAATTGAGGATTATTTTAAGGCAGCACCCTATGCCTTTGCCCCAAATTCTCCTCTTTTTTTAGGGGCACGGGGGGGGCGCCTGAATCCGTCTTCCGCCCAAAAATCACTCAGGGATATTCGGAATTTTATGGGCTACCCCGCATCTCTCACGCCGCATGCGCTGCGTCATAGTTTTGCTTCCCATCTTTTAGCAAGTGGCGGGGATTTGCGCAAAATCCAAGAACTTTTGGGTCATGCCTCCTTGTCAACAACTCAAATTTATACGCAAGTCGATTCCCAGCATCTCCTTGACATTTATCAAAAATCTCATCCTCGTAAATAAGACTTTGACAAGTCTGATATTTCTTTTTTAAGGTCATTCCATAATAACGTTTTTATGGGGGTCATTTTAAAAGATGAAATTTTTACTTAATTTTTTTGTTCTATTTTTCCTGATCGGATTTACATCCACTTCTGATCTTTGCAGCATGATGAAAATAAAAATCGCTGAAAAAGAGAAAGAGATTTCTTCATTTCGCAAACAAGCCAATATAGCACTCCCCCTTCAAGATGAAGCTTATACGTATGAAGGGCTCATGAAAGAGTTTAAGCTTTATCTTAAGCCAAGTAATATTGCATTTTATGAATCATCTCTCAAACTGATATTTAATTTAAGGCCTGAACAAAAAGACTCTGAGGATTTACGTTTTCCAAAGCCCATACATCCCGTGAAGACGATTATATCAGGATGGCAGTGTTTACTCAGTAAACTCATTGAAGCCGAGAATCAGCAAGACGCTGAGGAAATAAACAAAAATGCACTTCTCGACGTTTTGGCCTTGCATAAAAAAACGCTGGAAAAATTGGACCCCACGTTATTTAAAATCGTAAACGAACATGCGCCTTGTCAAAATTGCGTTGCGTCTTCAAAAGTAAGGGCTTTGGATCAATAAAAGCGATGGGGGTGTTTTTCAAATCCACTCTTCTTGTGAGACCGTTTTATCTCCCCCCAAATTACCTGTGTTCAAAGTGCCTGCAACTTCAATCAAAAGGCAATGAACTTGCTTCTCCGCCACTGGCTTGTGCTCAACACCTTTAGGAACGATATAACATTCGCCAGGTGCAATATTGACTTCTCCATCGCGGAAAAGAATCTTGAGATACCCTAAAACAACGATAAAAAGCTCATCTACCTCGGGGTGAGAATGCCAAACGAATTCGCCCTGCATTTTTGCGGCTTTGAGATAATAATTATCAAATTTTGCAAGAATTTTAGGGGTCCAAACCTCTGATAATGTTGAAAATTTCTCCTCAAAATTGATTGCCTTATCTAGTCTCATCTTGTGTCTCCTATAGCTCATATTTAAAAAATTCAGTATCGACCTCGCAAAACTCAAATGTTTCAGGAAGATCATTCTTTGAGATTCGATAAAAACCCATTTTTTCGTAAAACCGCTGTGCAGCCACAAGATGGGAGACAGTTCCTAAATATAGGGTTTCTAGTCCTAACGCATGCGCCCGCTGCATCAAATGCGAAATCAGTTCCACAGAAACCCCTTTGTGACGACAATCTTGACGTACAAAGAGTTTCTTAATTTCACCGCTTTTATTGGAAAGTTGTTTAAGCCCCACCGTTCCAACAATTCCCTGGGCATCTTCTGCCACCCAAAAATTAATCGCTCCTTGAGAGTCACGGTAATAAGTGGGGGCTTGATAAAGACTTTCATTCATGGCCTCAGAAACAGGAATTGAGA
Organism: Candidatus Bealeia paramacronuclearis; assembly: GCF_035607555.1. Taxonomy (NCBI): domain Bacteria; kingdom Pseudomonadati; phylum Pseudomonadota; class Alphaproteobacteria; order Holosporales; family Holosporaceae; genus Candidatus Bealeia; species Candidatus Bealeia paramacronuclearis. Next base: position 145,733 of record NZ_JAVHWZ010000003.1, read on the forward strand.
ACTCATGAATTTGAATGGAGTTAATAAAATGAACAATATCATTCAAGGGGTAAGAGGGTAGGAGCACAGCCACCAAAAAATCTATTTTTCTCGATTTTTCAAGGGCATTTCCATAAAGTTGAAGACCTTTCATGACCATGTTTTGCTCGTCGCTAGAGAGTTGGCTTAAAGCGCGATTCACAATTCTATGGGCACGAATATGGGAAAGCTTGATCCTCTCAAATCCAGAGGGCGTCAGGGAATAATCTTTCGCGCGTGCATCTTTTCCATGACTTTTGGATTGAATCCACCCCTTTTCCATCAAAAGTTGGGTGGAACGACTGATTGTGGATTTGTCCAATTGAAGCTTTTCAGCAAGCTCTGAACCAGAGAGCCTCCCATAGGTTGAAAGCTCAATCATCATATGAATTTGCGAGGCGCTAATATCCTCATATTTGGGAAATTTATTGAGAAAGCCTAACTCACGAACAATCTGCCGTGAGGAATGGCGAATAGATTCCGATTTTTCAAAAGACATCACTAACCCTTTTTTACAAGACAAACTATAAAAATGAATCTATCAATAAAAAAGTTTAATGTCAAAACTATTTAAGGTGGATAAAAATACGATTAAAAAACCAGGATATCATTACAATAGAGGCAGTGAGCAATGAATCAGGCATCCCCTGCCGAAGCAGGGGATCGTAATAGGGAGAATTAGAGGTTAGCTGGCTTTTTTAAAGCTTGGGGATTTTTTCCCATCCCAAGACCGTTTTTTAGCCGCAAAAGGTTTTGCAGGTCCTGCGTTTGATTTAAAACGTTCACCGGTTTTAGATTTTCCAAAAGGTGCCCCAGATTTCGATGAATCAAAACGACGGCTTTTATCTTTTTGAGATCCGGAATCGCGCTTCTTGTTAGCAAAGAAACTGGACTCACCCTGAGGTTTTGAAAAGGAGGATTTTGCGCGGGGTTCAAAGTCGCGAGGTTTCCCCTCGTAACTACGAGGCTTAGCTTCATAATCACGAGGCTTGCCTTCATAGTTGCTTGGTTTTTTAACAAATTCTGCTCTGGAATCGGGTTTTCGATTTCCAAATTTAAAACTTTTTTGACCTTCAGAAGAAACTCTGCTAGTCGATCTTTTGCGATCCCACGGACGATCTCCACGACGTGGGGACTCCTCCGAAGATCGACTTCGCTCTGAGCGCTCGGAGCGTTGCGAACGGGCTTGATCAGGATGCATCAATCTTTGAATGGCATACCAACGACGTTGGTCTCCTGAAGAAATAAAATTGAGTGCAAAACCTTCTGCACCTGCACGGGCCGTACGGCCTACGCGGTGGATGTAATCTTCAGGGGAATGGGGTAAATCATAGTTGATCACGTGGCGAATGTGGGGAATATCAATTCCGCGTGCCGCCACATCTGTTGCCACCATAATACGATGACGACCTTGACGAAACGCATTCATCACGCGTTCCCGACGTTGCTGGCGCAAATCACCGTGAATGGCTGCAGCACTATGATTTTCAGACGTTAAATAGCGCGCCAAACGGTCCGCGCCTGATTTTGTTTTCACGAAAATGATGACGGACCCTTCCCGTTGATCGAGCGCTTTTAAAAGGGTTTTATCTTTGTCAGAGTCTTTAAGTTCGATGATTTCTTCTCTTAAATTTTGAGCCGTTGTGTGGCCAGAATCAACGAAAATACGAACAGGAGATTTCAAATACTTTTGTGCAAGGGCTTCGACTTTCGGTGTGAAAGTTGCTGAAAACATCAAAGTTTGACGTTGAGTTGGCATGCGAGAAATAATTTCATCAACCTGTTCGCCCAATCCCATGTCAAACATTCGGTCGGTTTCATCAAGAACGAGAAAATCTGAATCGGAAATCACAAGTGTTCGTTTTTCCAAATGATCAATCACACGACCCGGGGTTCCTACGACAATGCGCGGATTCATACGGAGTTGTGAAAATTGTTTTCCATAAGGCTCGCCACCGATGAGCAGTGCCGTCTTCATGCCAAATCGTCCACCCATGAGGGCCCGAATGGCATTATGAATTTGCTGAGCAAGTTCTCGTGTAGGAGAGAGAATCACCGAGGAACTTTCGACGTTCTCAAGAAGGTGATTTAAAAGAGGTAAGGCAAAAGTAAGCGTTTTTCCTGTTCCCGTTTTCGCAGATCCTAAAATATCAGATCCTTGAAGCGCAAGAGGAACGGCTTTTGCTTGAATTGGTGTTGGGAGGGTAAACCCCAGCCCATCTAATGCTTGTTGAAGCATAGATGGGAGACCCATGTCTCTAAATGTAGTCATTTTATGGCCTTTAAAAATTATATATTACAACAAAAAAGACCTTAAATAAATTTACATTTTAATGAGAGGTCTTAATCTGAGGATAAACTGTCTCGCGACTATGCCAGCTGAAGATTTCCAGCAGAAGTTTTGCCACGATTTTCAACGAGTTCAAAGCTCACACGTTGACCTTCGTTAAGATTTCGGATTCCCGCAGCTTCTAAAGCTGTGATGTGGCAAAACACATCAGCTCCACCATCGTCGGGGGCAATAAAGCCAAATCCTTTGGTTGTGTTAAACCATTTTACTGTTCCGGTTTTCATTTAAAATTAGCTCCTTAAGCGTTTATATAATGTAAGAATAACTTAGACACCCCTAAGTTACCCGATACATGGGGAAAAATAGCGTCCATAGAGATCTTGCTGCTCAGAATTGAGAAGAGCAGTTGTATTAACATTCACGTTTGGGAGGAGTTAATCAAGAATCTGGGTCTCTTTTTACACATGCAATTGGTACTCTATACCGCTCTTAACAAAAATACAACAACTTTATTCGGCTTGTGTAGGAGTTCATATGCCTCTCACCAATAAAAAAGCCTTATAAAGGCAGGGGAAATCCAAAATAAGAGCTGTAATTCAATAAAATTTTATGTATAAACAAGGCATGAAAATTGAACTGACAAATAAAGAAAAAAAGATCTAGAATTTCAGCACAGTAAAGAAAGAGATCGCCGTGTGGCTGATCGCATCAAAGCGGTTTTACTAAATGCAGAAGGTTGGACTCAAAAGCAAATCGCTCAAGCTTTGCGGATTCGCTATGAAACTGTTCAAAATCATCTCAACGATTACAAGAATAGTAAAAAGCTTAATCCTGAAAATGGTGGCTCTGAAAGCCATCTTACCCCGCATCAAACTTTGCAGCTGATCAGCCATCTTGAGGACAACATCTATAGTACTTCTCCATTATATGGATAGATATTGGCTGAGGAGTTTATCAAGTAGTTGATGAAGGTTTTCTGGGTTTTGCTGGACGAGGGGGCGGAGGATGGATTTGATTTTGTGCCACCAATGTTCGATAGGATTGAGGTCAGGAGAGTCAGTTGGGAGAAAGAGGAGATGGCAGCCAAATTTCTCAATCAAATCTTTCGTTTTTGGCGATTTGTGAAAGGCGGCATTGTCCATAATCAGGGTGGTATTTTTTGATAAATTCGGCAATAAAACCTCCTCAAGCCAAGCATTAAAAAGATCTGCATGACATCCACCTTGAAAGGTGAAAGGCGCCACGAACGCACCCTTCATGAGACCGCCAATGATACTGACATGCTCTCTTTTTTGGCCCGGGATCTCCGCGTAAACCTTTTGTCCGCGCGGCGCCCAGGCATGCTCTCGATAAAGGCGATTATCAATCCCAGCTTCATCAATCCACACGATTGTTTCAGGATCTATTTTCTCAAGCTGTTTTATAAATTCGGCCCGCTTGTCTTCGTTACGTTCTTTGTAAAGCGTCGTCTTTTTTTCGTGTAATGTTTAAACGTTTAAGCCATTTACTCACGTTTTGGAATCTCAACCCCAAAGCTTCGGCGATTTGTTTGAGCGTATGATCCGGATTTTGAGCGACGTAGTCTCTGAGTTTTTGCTCATCGACTTTACGCGGATAAGAAGTGCGTTTTTTCGGTTTAATATCCCCTTGTTTATGAAGACATATCCATCGATAGATCGTGGCTTCTCCAACGTTAAAAACCTTTGCAGCCTCCCGCTTACGGCCGCCGCTCGTAATGTAGGAGATGACCTTTTTCCGCAGGTCTTCCGAATATGCTTTTACCATTCCCTCCTTATACCTAAACTTTTCCTAAAAATCTATCTATTTATAGGGGAAGGACTATAGTGCTAGCTTTTTCCTCTGGTGCTGATTCCCTTCAGGCAAAATTTACAAAATTTCGTGGTCAATTAACTTTCTCTCCCCTTCTGCAAAAAGGCAATCTTGAGGTGGCCTTTTTTCAAAAGCCGGGAAATATAATTGGCGCCCTTGCATCTCCACCTGTCCTCAAAGGTGCTCCTCCTCCAAAACAAGGGATAAAGATGTTTCAAAATTTGAGGTGAGAGAAGGCTTCAAAACTTTTTGTTTGAGTTCAGATAGATGTGAGACAGATTTAATCAGAGGACGCTTTGGAAAAAGCATCCTATAGGATTTGGCCTTGGTAGTTCAATGAGGTTTTCAAAGCCTGGATTGTCAAGGGTTTAAGTGAAATGTACCTTGACAAGACTGGCTGAAAACCTATTAATTTCATCAAGGTCAGATCAGTCTCATTTGATATGAACTCCTACATTTTTTAAAAGAGCACTTGTTCTTCCTCGCAAAAGGGTTTATTTCTCTACAGCGTCGTTTCCCTTAACTGCGCGAGCTTATTCATTATGTCCTCCTCCCTTAAAAATACACTTTCTCTCATTGAAGATAAAAATATCGAATATGTTGATTTTCGTTTCACCGACACACTTGATGTTTGGCATCATGTGAGCTTTCATGCCTCTTGCGTGGATGAAGAACTCTTGGGTAAGGGGGTCATGTTTGATGGATCCTCGATTCCAGGTTGGAAAGGCATTGAAGATTCAGACATGCTCATGTGCCCGGATTTAGAGACAGCGGTTATGGATCCGTTCACGGCGCATTCCACCCTCAATATTATTTGCGATGTAATCGAACCCACAACGGGAGGAGCCTACAGGCGCGATCCCCGCGGTGTCGCTAAACGCGCTGAAAAATACATCATCGATTCAGGTATTGCCGACAGAGCTTATTTTGGACCAGAGCCAGAATTTTTCATCTTTGACGATGTCCGTTATGGCGTTGAGATGAACAAAGGATTTTATTATCTCGATTCTTCAGAAGGCCCTTACAATAGTGGACGTAAAGAACCCAATGGTAACCTCGCCAATCGTACCGATGTGAAAGGTGGATACTTTCCCGTGGGTCCCGTGGATCAAATTCATGATATGCGCGCCGAGATGCTCTCAACTATGCAAGCTATGGGCTTGGAAGTTGAGAAACATCACCATGAAGTGGCACCCAGCCAACACGAATTGGGCTTTAAATATTCAACACTGACAAAAACAGCGGATCATCTTCAGGTCTATAAATACGTCATTAAAAATGTGGCCCAAATTTATGGGAAAACGGCCACCTTCATGCCCAAACCCATATATAAAGATAACGGCTCAGGCATGCACGTTCACCAATCCTTATGGATGAAAGACAAGCCCTTGTTTATGGGCGATGCTTATGCAGATCTTTCAGAAATGGCCCTTTATTATATTGGTGGAATCATTCGTCATGGAAAAGCCTTAAACGCATTCACTAATCCCACCACAAATAGCTACAAACGCTTGGTACCAGGTTATGAAGCGCCCGTGATGCTGGCGTATGCTGCGCGCAACCGCTCTGCGGCCATTCGTGTGCCTTTCACACCCTCTAAAAAAGCAAAGCGTATTGAAGTCCGCTTCCCCGATCCTGCGGCCAATCCTTATCTAGCATTTGCAGCCATGCTTATGGCGGGCTTGGATGGCATTAAAAACAAAATTCATCCAGGGGATGCACACGAAGCCAATCTTTATGACGAGAGGATGTCTCATGGTATTCCAACCGTTTCAGCATCCCTTCGAGAAGCGCTAGAGTCCCTCGATCACAGCCGTGATTTCTTGAATGCCGGCGGTGTTTTTTGTAATGAACTTATTGATGGCTTTATTGAACTTAAAATGCAAGAAGCCAAAGCGCTTGAAATGACACCGCAACCGATTGAATTTAAGATGTATTACGGGGTTTAAAGGACGCCGTAAGCACGAGCTAAAATCTCAAGAGGGTGCTGCGTCGGCATCAACCCTTGAGAGGGCTCCAAAACCTCAAGACCTTGGGCGATGTGAGTTGCTGCCAAGGGACATTCGGAGGTGACAACTGCGGGTTGATATTTAAGCGCTTCTTGCGCCACAGGTTTTCCAACTTTCAGCGCTACTTCATAATGTTCTTTCATAAATCCCCAGGTGCCGCCGTGCCCGGAGCAGCGCTCAATCACATTGAGTTGGATTTCCGGGATCAACTTCAACATCTCCTCTGCCTTACGTCCCATGTTTTGCGCACGCGCATGGCAGGCAATATGAAGCGTCACTGGATCTGAAATCGCATTGACGGGTGCCGGGAGCCCCTCAGATTTTTGAAGTGTCATAATATATTCGCTAAGATCCAAAGTTGATTCGGCCAGCTTTTGAATCGTTCCATTTTCAGGCAATAAGAGCGGCCATTCAAATTTCATCATAAGTGCACATGAGGGTACAAGGGCCACAATGTCATAACCAAGATCAATCCAAGGCTTCATGGCTTCAGAGATCCCTTGAGCGCTAGTAGCTACTTGAGGAAGTCGGCCTTGTTCGAATTGCGGCATGCCACAGCATCCTGGATAAACTACCTCAGTTTCAATTCCAAAATGTGCCAAAAGACGCCGCGCCGTCATGCCCAAATCGGGATTATTGTAATTCACAAAACAAGTCGCATAAAGAACGGCTTTGCGCCCATAGGCGGGTGCAGTTGTATTAATCACAATTTTTTCATCTTGCGCGCGCAGAAGAAACGTTTTTCCATGAAATTGAGGAATTTCGGTGCGGGAATCAATCCCTGCCACTTTTTCAAGAATTGGACGAGTGTATTTATTGTCTCTGTGATTCGCCCAATTTACAAGTCCGGGCGCTACGGAGGCGATTTTTCCATTGCGGTCCGTTTCAGAAAGTTGACCCGAAATCCAAGACGTCTCGCCTTTTTTTTGTTCCACAGCTTTATAACGCAACATCAAATGGGGGAAATCAAGATCAAATTCATGGGGCGGGACGTAGGGGCACTTGGTCATAAAGCAAAGATCGCAAAGAGTACAATTATCAGCAACCTCCTTAAATCCTTCACTTTGAACTGTATCAAGCTCACCCGATTGGGACTCATCAATCAGATCAAAAAGTGTGGGAAAGCTCTCACAAAGATTAAAACAACGCCTGCAGCCGTGGCAAATATCAAAAACCCGACGCAGCTCTGCATCGAGTTTTTCTTCATCATAAAAATCTGGATTTTTCCAATCAAGGGGATGACGGAGGGGGGCATGGAGGCCACCTTCTTTAAGATTGGCTCCTGCTCCCTCACTCATCTTTGGATTTCCTTATGATAAGTTATTCAGGGCTTTTTCAAAGCGCCCCGCGTGGGACCGCTCCGCTTTAGCCAGCGTTTCAAACCACTCCGCAATTTCTTCAAAACCTTCATCTCGTGCGGTTTTCGCCATACCTGGGTACATATCGGTGTATTCATGGGTCTCACCGGCAATGGCGGCTTTGAGATTTAGGGCAGTATCTCCAATGGGCTTTCCTGTTGCAGGATCCCCAACTTCTTCCAAGAACTCGAGGTGACCATGAGCATGGCCTGTTTCACCTTCTGCAGTAGAACGGAAAATAGCGGCCACATCGGATAAACCTTCAACATCAGCCTTTTGTGCAAAATAAAGATAGCGACGATTGGCTTGGGATTCCCCGGCAAATGCGTCCATCAAATTTTTGGCTGTTTTGGAATCTTTTAATTGGCTCATATCATCCTCCTTTGAGATTGTTAAAACTTTAATGAAATTAAATCGTAAAATCAATAACCGGTTACGATTCTCTCGACCAATTCTTTAACTGTGGGCACATACCCATTGGCATAAAAAGGATCTTGAGCAAAACGATAGGCTGCATGTCCAGCAAACATCAATTGATTGTTGATTTCTTCACTGTGGGCGATGGCTTGCAATGTTTTTTGGATGCAAAAAGAACGAGGATCCGCTTTGTGACCTGTGGTTCCAGTTTCATTTTGAGACCAGTTACTAAAAAGGCAAGCGCTCAGGCAGCCCATACAATCGATTTGATCAGCCCTAATTTCATCGGCCTTTTGTGGAGTCACAAAAATAATTGTGGAGTCCGGTGTTTTTAAGGCTTCCGTGAATCCTTGTCCAACCCAAGTTAAGGCATCTGCTTTATCATGGGGAGTAACATAGACGGGCCTTCCACGAGCGCCCACGGGGAAGCTTTCGGTGTGATCTCCCAAAGGTCCCGTTGTGTAAGCAATTTGATGCATTTTGCGTTCTTTGAGCTCATCCAAAAAAGGATTGGAAACAGCGGAGGAATAAAATCCTGTGGGGCTGAAACGATTGAGATAAACATCCCCCGGTTTGAGCGTCAAAAGGCGTTGTTTCCAGGCCTCAGAAATAGGGCTCTCTTTCGTCAAAAGCGGGCGGGTTCCAAATTGGAACGCCACAGGACCGATTTCAGGATTGTCTAACCAATGCTCCCACTCATTAAGATGCCAAACGCCACCCGCCATAATGACAGGGACATGTTGAAGTCCAAACTCATTCATGACCCGGCGAAGCTCTGCTACCCGTGGATAGGGATCTTCCGGTTTTTGAGGATCTTCAGAATTACTGAGTCCATTATGACCACCAGCAAGCCAGGGATCTTCATAAACAACGCCCCCAAGCCACTCGGGATATTTATGATAAGCACGTTTCCAAAGGGCACGAAAAGCACGCCCAGAGGAAACGATAGGATAATAAAAAATGTTATAACTTGAGGCAATTTCAGCCACTTTATAAGGCATACCGGCTCCACAGGTGACACCATCTACAAGAGGAGCAACTTCATTTAAAATTCCCTCAAGAATTTCTTCAACGGCCGCCATTTCCCAAAGCACATTCATATGAAGGCCGCCCTGTCCATTGGAACGTTCGTGGGCGATCTTCGCCTGGGTAATTCCCCCTTGAATAGAATATTTCACCAATTCGTGATGGCGTTCACGGCGTGTTTTTCCTTGGTAGACTACAGGAATAAAATTTCCATTTTCGTCATAGGAATCAGCATTCACCGCTGAAAACGTACCCACGCCACCGGCGGCAGCCCAAGCGCCCGAGCTTTCGCCTGTGGAAATTGAGATGCCTTTTCCACCTTCAATCAGAGGAAGGGCTTCCTTGCCGGATAACCGAATCGTGTTTAAAGCTTTCAAGCCCACACTCCTATCAATAATCTACTTAGTTTGAAACTTCAGTTGCTGGTGAAATAATAGGTTCACCTGTCGTCTGGTCAACCCCTTTCATACCAAGTCGCACTTTTCCACGATCAAAACCAAGAACTTTGACATAAACTTCATCGTCAACTTTCACAACGTCGCTCGTTTGAGCCACGCGGTGAGGTGCTAATTCGCTGATATGCACGAGACCATCTTTACCGCCCATGAAATTGACGAAAGCCCCAAAGTCCATGAGTTTAACGATTTTACCTTTGTAAATCACGCCAATCTCGGGCTCCATCGCAATGCCTTTAATCCATTCCACGGCTTTTTCAATGGCCGCATGATCAGTTGAAGAAACCTTAATAACGCCATCATCATTGATGTCCACTTTAGCGCCTGTAGTTTCTGTGATCTCGCGAATGACTTTACCGCCAGATCCAATGACTTCACGGATCTTGTCTTTGTTAATTGTAAAGCTCACAACACGTGGCGCATGCTCGCTCACTTCCCCGCGGGATTGGGTTAAAGCGGATGCCATTTTGGTGAGGATATGAAGACGTCCTGCCTTTGCTTGGTCAAGGGCTATTTCCATAATCTCTTTGGTGATGCTTGTAATTTTAATGTCCATTTGAAGGGCTGTAACACCATCTTCGGTTCCCGCCACTTTAAAGTCCATATCGCCCAAATGATCTTCATCTCCCAAAATATCTGAAAGAACGGCAAAGTCTTTACCTTCTTTAATTAAGCCCATGGCAATCCCAGCCACAGGGCGAGCTAAAGGAACGCCTGCGTCCATCATCGCCAAAGATCCACCGCACACCGAAGCCATGGAAGACGATCCATTGGATTCGGTAATTTCAGAGACAACACGAATAGTATAAGGAAATTCTTCTTTGCTCGGGATCAAAGGGTTCAGAGCACGCCATGCTAATTTTCCATGTCCGACTTCACGGCGCCCAGGGGCCCCCATACGACCCGTTTCACCCACAGAGTAGGGAGGGAAGTTGTAATGCAGCATGAAATGCTCGCGATATTCACCTTCAATGGAATCGATGAGTTGTTCGTCACTGGCAGTTCCCAAAGTGGTCACCACAATAGCTTGTGTTTCACCGCGTGTGAAAAGTGCGCTGCCATGTGTACGGGGAAGAATACCCACTTCGCATACGATAGGACGAATGGTTTTTGTGTCGCGCCCATCAATGCGCATTCCAGTTTTCAAAATGTCACCACGGACAAGATCTTTTTCCAAATCTTTAAAACAAGAGTAGGCCAAACTTCCGTCAAAACCTTCTTCGATTAAAGCTTCGATCGTTTGGCTTTTCACAAGGGTTAGTTTTTCATGGCGTGCTTGCTTTTCCTGAATTTTATAAGCTGCAACGAGTTCTTCTTGGCAAAGTTCTGTCATGCGCGCAACAAGCTTTGGCAATTCAGGATTGCTTACAGGAAGATCCCAAGGATCTTTCGCACATTTTTCAGCCAAACGGATGATGGCATCAATTACGGGTTGGAAAGACTGATGTCCAAAGTTCACAGCCCCTAACATTTGAGCTTCTGAGAGTTCTTTGGCTTCAGATTCCACCATCAAAACGCCTTCACGTGTTCCTGCAACAACGAGGTTCAACAAAGACTCTTGTTGTTGATCAAGCGTTGGATTGAGCACATATTCGCCATTAATGAGGCCGACGCGAGCTCCGGCAATAGGACCTAAGAAAGGCACGCCAGAAATTGTCAATGCCGCGGATGCACCTACAATAGCTGCAATGTCCGGTGTGTTTTCCATGTCATGGCTTAAAACCGTGCAAATAATTTGTGTGTCATTCAAGAAATTATTAGGGAAAAGCGGGCGAATGGGTCTATCGATAAGGCGAGAAATCAAAGTCTCACGATCGCTGGGTTTGGTCTCGCGCTTGAAAAATCCACCAGGAATTTTACCAACAGCATAAGTTTTTTCTTGATAATGCACCGTGAGGGGGAAAAAGGACGCATCCGGTGCCGCCTTTTTGGCTGCAACCACTGTACAGAGGACGACTGTGTCTCCATAACTGACAACAACAGCTCCGTCCGCTTGACGCGCGATTTTCCCTGTTTCCAGAACCAGCTTTTGGCCAGCCCATTCTAATTCTTCACGATAGACATTAAACATATGTTTTCTTTTCCTTATGATTTTTTAAAAGCCCGAGACCTAAATTCGCCAAAAAATTAACGACGGATCCCAAGGCGTTGAATGAGGTCTTGATAACGTGCGAGGCTTTTGCCTTTTACATAATCCAAAAGCTTACGACGACGGCTAACCATCATCAAAAGACCGCGGCGTGAGTGGAAATCCTTAACATGTGCTTGCATGTGTTGACTCAAAGAGTTGATACGCTCGGTCAAAATGGCCACTTGAACTTCAGGGGAACCTGTATCAGTTTTATTGGTGGCGTAGGATTTAATAACTTCTTGTTTCTTTTCTGCAGTAATCGACATCTCTTTACCTTTCAAATTAGATGTTAAAAATACGATAAGGCTTCAACGCTCCTTCGTGATACAGTGCCAGGCCCAGGGGCTCGGATGTTTGCGTTTTTACAAACACGGTCGCATCTTCGGGATAAGACAAATTTGGCCTTGAAATAGACTGACCTTGTCTCAATCGTCTCGCCTCATCATCCAACACTTCAACGGCCAGGATGTCGTCCAGCACCGACTGAAGTGGAAGAATGGCATTATTAATTTCTGCTTTATGCCCCAATTCCAGATAAGAATCTAGCAAAAAAGCATTCTGGACTAAAAAAGGACCCACTTGCGTTCGTCTTAACTGAATAAGATGTCCCCAAGATCCCAATTTCCGGGCAATGTCCCTCCCTAAACTTCTTACATAAGTCCCTTTGCCGCAGATGACTTCAAATTGAAATTCATCCGCATTATTTTGGGATAAAAGCCTCAGACTTTCAATATAGATCTCCCGTGGAGGAAGATCCAGGACTGCCCCAGCCCTCGCCAATTCATAGGCCCGTTTGCCTTGAATTTTGAGAGCTGAATAGGCTGGAGGGATTTGTTGGAGGTGTCCTAAAAATTCAGGGAGTATTTTTGCGATGTCTTCTCCCGTGAGCCTAACGGGTGAAGTTCGTGTGACTTCCCCTTCCGTATCTTCAGTTGTAGTTTCTTCTCCAAATTTGAGAGTGAATTGATACGTTTTTAGGCCGTCCATCCCAAAAGAAATCACTTTTGTGGCTTCCCCTAAAGCCAGGGGAAGAAGACCCGTTGCAAAAGGATCGAGTGTTCCCGCATGTCCAATTTTTTGCGGCCTCAATTTGCGCTTGAGCTTTGTAACCACATCCGTCGAAGTTAGCCCCACAGGTTTGTCGATCAAAACCCATCCATTGATGACATTTCGCCCACCCTGACCATTTGCATTTTGCATATTAAAACCTTTTTACACATTTTAAAATCACTCAAAAACCATCATCTCGAGCATTCAAAAGCAACTTTATACTTTTGAATGCTTGCAATGACAATGGAGATTGCTTGGATCACCAGGGCCACCTCATGAAAAAAAATAGCTAAGAGATAGAAAAAATGAGAGCCTACCTGAAAAAAACAGGAGGTAGAAATGGGAATAGAAGTTGAAATTAGTCTTTTAGATCATTTTAAAGATATAGAAGATCCAAGGTCTGAGCGTAATCGAGACTACACAATGTCAGAAATACGCCTTGTCACTCTGTGCGCTGTAATATCTGGAGCAGAAGGATGGCAGGATGTTGAAGACTTTGGAAAGGCAAAGATTGACTACCTTCGTCAATTCTTACCTTACAAGAACGGAATTCCCAGCGATGATACCTATCGTCGATTTTTTAGAGCAATAGATCCCAAGGAATTTCAAGAGCTGTTTCGAAGTTGGGTCGAAAGTCTTAAATCTCAAATGCAAAAGAAAGTTATTGCTATCGATGGAAAATCATCACGGCATAGCTTTGATGAGGGAACTGATATGTTACATATGGTTAGCGCTTATGCGTCAGAAGCCAGATTGGTGTTAGCGCAGGAAAAAGTCTCAGAAAAAAGCAATGAAATCACAGCGATTCCTAAGCTTTTGGAATGGTTAGACCTGAGAGGAACAACAGTCACCATTGATGCAATGGGATGTCAATATGACATTGCCGATCAAATCATTCAGAAAGAGGGAAACTATATTTTTTCTTTAAAAGGAAATCAGGGAACTCTTTGCGAAGATGTAACAACCTGCTTGAGTGATAGCGAATTGAAAACAATTAACAATATCAGCTCTTTTAAGGATTACGATAAAGGTCATGGCCGCCTTGAGACAAGGCAATGTTGGGTCACACATGATGTGGCCTGGCTGCGAGAGCGGCATCCTCATTGGAGCTCAATTCATAGTATCATTCGTATTGATTCTAAACGAGAAACCAAAGATAAAACCACTTACGAAACACGATATTATATCTCTTCTCTCCAAGAAACTCCTCAGAAGGTCCTGGGGGCTATTCGAAGTCATTGGGAGATAGAAAATAATCTTCATTGGGTTTTAGACATGTCTTTTGGAGAAGATCAATCTCGCATCAGGAAAGAAAACGCCCCTCAAGTTATGGCTATTATTCGACATATGGCTTTAAATCTTTTACAGCTTACCAAAGATAAAATGAAGCGTCAGTCTATTAAAAGGCTTAGAAAAATGGCCGGTTGGGATGACAACATCCTTTCCAATATCCTCACTCAAAAATTTTCATGAGGTGGCCCTGCTCAAGTTATGGCTATTATTCGACATATGGCTTTAAATCTTTTACAGCTTACCAAAGATAAAATGAAGCGTCAGTCTATTAAAAGGCTTAGAAAAATGGCCGGTTGGGATGACAACATCCTTTCCAATATCCTCACTCAAAAATTTTCATGAGGTGGCCCTGCCCTATCCCACCCAACTACATAAATTTTATTGAATTACAACGCTTATTTTGGCTTTCCCCTGCCTTTATAAGGCCTTTTCATTGGCAAGGGGTGTATTCTTTCAAATCTTTTCGTAAATCAATATACGTTTTGATCACAATATTTTTGTAAACGGTGAACCTCCACGGGGCAAGCCCCGTGGTATCTCGTTGGACTAAAGGCCAAGTTCAAGCTGCGCTTGCCTCATATCACTAATTATATGAGGGGCGCTTCATCCATGGGACAAGCCCCATGGTTTTATGCGCGTATAAAATCGGCTTTATTGACTTTTCCGATAACAACATGTTTGTGGGGATTTTTCCCATCTTGATGAGGGCCTGAGATAATTTTGCTCTCTGCTTGTACACACGCTGTTCCTTGTAATTTATAAAATTCTCTGGAAACAATTCCATCAAAATATTCAACATCCGTACAAACATTTTGATGAATAAGCCTGTTGTTTCCATCTCTGACTTCACCAATTTCTGTTATTTTTCGGATACTGCGTGTGAAATCAAGATCATCTTTTGTCCAATAAATCGTAGCACTCAGATTTACGACACTAAAACTAAGGGCCAGAGACATAAATACTATTTTTTTCGTCATTTTGAATTCAGCTCTTTTTAATTCTTTTCTTAAAAAGAATAGGTGCACTTATGAATTCGAATCAAGGGGTGAAAAATTAAAATCATCTCACATTTCTTAATTTTAGCACTTGAAAGTTATGCAAAGCCTGGATATGTTTCATCTCATTAAAGTCGGGGTCATAGCTCAGCTGGGAGAGCGCTACGATGGCATTGTAGAGGTCGGCGGTTCGATCCCGCCTGGCTCCACCACTTTTCCTCAAAAATAGAATACATGAGGCCGTCATGAACGAGATTGATTTCAGGGGGGTTGTACTGCCCTACATGGCGAAAATTCTAGATTTTTTTGAAACGCACTATCCTGCCCTTGACATTGAAGATGAGGAAGATTCAATTACCATTGAACTTTCTGATCAGAGGCAATTCTTAATTAATATTCATCCCATCTCAAAGCAAATTTGGCTTTCCTCCCCGCTTTCAGGTGCGCATCACTATGCTTATAATGGGGAGACGCAAGATTGGATGGATACGCGAGTCGACCTTTCCCTTTTATCTCAACTCAAGTCTGAACTTGAAGAAGTGGCCTAACTCATGTTGCGCGAGCCTAGTTATGCGGAAGAAAATCAACTACCCTCCCGTGCACGTGCTCCCATCCAAAGTCTTAAAAAATTAACCCCCTTTTTAAAGCCCTACCCCAAAATTATGATCTTGAGCTTTACTTCAATTTGCGTAGCCGCAGGAAGTGTGATTGCTGTAGGATCGGCGCTGAAATATCTTGTGGATTTTGGATTTAAAAATAACGGAAGCTCCCTTCTCACCTGGGCTATTTTAGTTCTTTTTTTGGTGATTATTGTGATGGCATGCGCCAGTTACATGCGACTTTATTATGTCTCGAATTTGGCAGAACATCTTGTTGCCGATATCAGAAAAGCTGTTTTCACTCATCTCATCAAACAAGATGTGAATTTTTTTGAATCCACACGATTAGGCGAAATTCAATCGCGATTGACAACCGACACAACGCTTCTTCAAATTGTGATGGGGACCTCAATCCCTGTGGCGATTCGCAATATTCTGATTATTATTTTTGGAATTGGAATGCTGATGACCACCAGTCTTTTGCTTTCTGTTGTGATTTTGGTTTTAATTCCTGTTGTATTGATCCCCATTATTCTTTACGGAAAAAAGGTACGAAAATTCTCGCGCAAAACCCAAGAGGAGACGGCAGAAATCTCAATCCGTCTTGATGAAACTTTTGGCTTTATCAGAACTGTTTTTGCGTATTGCCGTGAAAAATATATGGCCATTTCATTTTCCGAGCATGTCACAAGGGCTTATGACGCCTCGATGGAGCGCGTTCAGGCCCGTGCACTTTTGACCGCTTTTGTAATGATTCTTGTCTTTTCTGGTGTGAGTGTTGTGTTATGGATCGGCGGACAAAAAGTCATTACAGGCGAGATGTCAGCAGGTGCCCTTTCAGCTTTTGTTTTTTATGCGGTAGCGGTGGCTGGCGCCTCTGGAAGTTTGAGTGAAATTCATGGAGATCTTTTGCGGGCTGCCGGAGGCTGTGATCGCATTATTGAGTTTTTAAACCTCAAATCTGAAATCCAATCCCCTTCTACACCTGCCCCTTTTCCGTCCCCTTTACGCGGCGAAATTAAGTTTGAGCGCATTACATTTACATATCCCGCACGTCCCGACAAAATGGTTCTCGAAGATTTCTCTTTGGACATTGCCTCAGGAGAAACGGTAGCCGTTGTAGGGCTTTCGGGGGCAGGAAAATCTACCCTCATCAGTTTGATCTTGCGTTTTTATGATCCTAAATTTGGACGTGTCACTTTGGACGGGGTTGATATCCGAAGTTTGAATCTTGATGATTTAAGGCGACCCATGGGATATGTCTCTCAAGATCCCATTCTTTTCAGCACAACGATTTCTGAAAACATTCGCTTTGGAGATTTGAACGCCACACAAGACGACATCAGAAAAGCCGCTGAGGCCGCTTATGCCCTTGAATTTATAGAAAGCATGCCGCAAGGATTTGAGACTTTTGTAGGCGAAAAAGGGGTTCAACTTTCAGGCGGTCAACGTCAACGCATTGCGGTAGCGCGTGCGATTTTAAGAAATCCCCGCATCCTCCTTTTGGATGAGGCGACCAGTGCTTTGGATACTGAAAGCGAAGGGCATGTCCAAAATGCCCTCACGAAATTGATGGAAGGTCGTACAACGTTGATGATTGCCCATAGGCTTTCCACCATTCGCCATGCGCATCGTATTATTGTACTTGATCAAGGTCGCATTGTGGCAGAAGGACCCCATGATCAACTTATGGCGCAAGAGGGGCTCTACCAGCGTTTGGCCAGCATCCAATTTCAATATGATGAGAAACCTTAGTTACGATCCCAGTTTTGTCATCGGATCAATCGCTTTAGTGCCTTCACGGATTTCAAAGTGAAGTTGTGCGTCCTCACCATTCTTACCGCTTTTGGCAATAGGTTGACCTTGCTTGACCTTGTCGCCTTTTTTGACAAGAATCTCTTTATTATGAGCATAAGCGGATTTTAGACCATTGGGGTGCTTGATCAAAATCAAGTTTCCAAAACCTTTAAGCTCATTTCCAGCATAAATGACTTCACCACTTTGCGCCGCTTTGACCGCGGTGCCTTCGGGAACTTTGATGTTAATACCGTCATTTTTGGCTTTGCCTGTTTTGGTGCCAAATTTTGAAACAACAGGTCCTTGAACGGGCCATGCAAATTCTGTCGCTTCAACTAAAGCCTCTTCTTTGGGAGCAGGTTCTGCAACTTTAGGTATCTCGGCAACAGGAGGTGCTTTCACTACAGGTGGTTTAGGCGTATCTGGTTTTGAAGAGGTTGTTTTAGCAATGGTTGTGCCCACAGCCGCACTTGCCCCTGTCACAAGAGGCAAAACCCCCGGCTCATCTTCATGCTCGTCCTTCTTTTTAGGTTTTCCTGTTTCTTGGGCAAGCTCGTCTGCAAGATCATCTGGAAGAAGCGCCGTTTTAGAGGGAGTCTTTGCCGCCAATCCTTTAGGCTCATCCAATTTTTTTGCGATTAAAGGTAAGGGTGCCAAACTACTGGCTGCAATAACTGGGGTGGGAGGTGCCACCACAGGATCTGTATCTGCTGGTGGAATGGTGAGGCGTTGTTTGGGAGAAAGTGATGCGGTTGTTGTGATTTCATTTTCCCGCGCCAAAGCATCCATATTAACGCCATACATGGCGGCCACATCCTGCAAAGTCTCTCCTGGGGAGACGATGTGCTCATTGGGTTGAGGCAGTTCAAGAACTTGCCCCATCCGAAGCTCATAAGGGGCGGGAATATCGTTCAAAATCACAAGCGCTTTTGTGGAAATTCCATTTTGATAAGCAATACCATAAACGGTGTCTTCAGGGCCTACTGTCACTTGCTTGGGCCGATTTGCTGAAAAATCGAGGCCTTTCTTTTGAGGCTCTGGTGAGATGAGTTCAGGGGTTCCCGCACAAGCAGAAAGGATCAACGCCAAAAGAGATACTGAAACAATTTCCGTGTGGCGACGTGGGGAATGTGTGAGAAGTTTTTTCATGACGTCCTCTTTGTAATGTGAGTTTGACCACCCATATAAGGTTGTAAGATGGAAGGGATGCGAATGGACCCATCGGCCTCTTGATAATTTTCCATAATTGCCAAAAGCGTGCGACCAATGGCCAGACCCGATCCATTTAAGGTATGCACAAATTTTGTTTTCTTGCCTCCTTCCGGATCCCGCATACGCGCATTCATGCGCCGTGCTTGATAATCGCCGCAATTGGACGTACTCGAGATTTCGCGGTAAGCATTTTGTCCAGGAAGCCAAACTTCATTATCGTAAGTTTTTTTGGATTGAGATCCCATATCCCCTGTAGAAAGAACCAACGTCCTGTAATGAAGCCCTAATTTCTCAAGGATGTTTTGAGCCGCTTTGAGCATCCGGTTGTGCTCGGCTTTGGAATCCTCAGGGGTTGTGATTCCTACAAGTTCCACTTTGTGAAATTGGTGCTGGCGGAGCATCCCTTTGGTATCTTTTCCGGCAGATCCTGCTTCTGAGCGAAAGCACGGTGTATACGCCATATAGCGGCGTGGTAAAGTTTCGTAATCAACAATCTCATCCGCCACCAAATTAGTGAGAGAGACTTCAGAAGTAGAAATCAACCAATAACCATTGGTGGTTTGAAATAAATCTTCTGCAAATTTGGGGAGCTGTCCCACGCCATAAACCGCATTATCGCGCACCAAATAAGGCGGCGAGATCTCCTCATATCCAAACTCGGAACGATGGGTATCGAGCATGAATTGACCAATCGCACGCTCAAGGCGTGCCAGATCACCTTTTAAAACTACAAAGCGCGCACCTGACATTTTGGCGGCAGCCTCAAAGTCCATGAGACCTAAAGCTTCGCCAAGCTCTCCGTGTTCTTGAGGTGTAAAATCAAATTGAGGTTTTTCTCCAAAAATGTGCACCTGCACATTGGCAGATTCATCTGATCCCACAGGTACGTCCTCAAAAGGAACGTTGGGGATAATCGCCAATAGAGATTCGAGTTTTTGCGAGATTTCTTTTTCTTCGTCTTCAAGGCGGGGAAGATTTTCAGAAATTTGATTCGCCTCAATCATCAGGTTGGTCGTGTCTTCACCTTTGCCACGTGCCATACCGATGCGCTTAGAAAGCGCATTTTTGGCATTTTGAAGATCTTGCACTTCTGCAATTTTAGAACGACGCGATTCATCGAGTGCAATTAAATCGGTAGCCTGAAACACAGTGCCTCGGGCTTTCATAGCGGTATCAAAATCTTGCGGATTTTCGCGAATCCATTTTATATCGAGCATTAGGAAGCCTTCACATTCTCTTGAGTTTGCATTATACGCACTTTCTCTGTTCTTTTTACCAAAATTATAGAAATTTCATAGAGGGCATAAAGCGGAATAATCAAACTAATGGGGCTAAAAAAATCCGGGGGTGTGATGATCGCGGCCACAATAACAATTCCCAAAAAGGCATACTTACGTTTGTCTTGAAGCATTTTAGAACTCACAATTCCCAATCGCCCCAAAAGATACATCACAACAGGAAGCTGAAAACAAAGGCCAAAGGAAAAAATCAACTTGAGAACCAAGGATAAATATTCCTCAACGCGGGCTTCCAATTGAATGGGAAGAACACCAGGAGAGGGGGGCGTTTCAAAACTGAGGAAAAATTTCCACGCCACCGGACACACAACATAATAGGCCATAGCACTTCCCAAAAGAAATAAGAGAGGGGCACCTAAAAATAAAGGGATCGCCAATTTTTTTTCTTGAGAATAAAGACCCGGGCTTAAAAATTGCCAAACTTGATATGCCAAAACGGGGAAGGATAAAAAGAGGCCTCCGAAAAAAGAGATCTTTAAATAGGTTATAAAAGCTTCCGTAAGGCCCGTATAAATCAAACGTCGTCCGGGTTGACCTTGCAACAATGTCGTTAAAGGTTCGACTAAAAATTCAAAGATATCTTGGGAAAAGAAATAGGCCAAACCCATGCCCAAAACCAAAACACTTACCACAATCAAAAGACGCCGCCGGAGTTCTATGAGATGCTCGAGTAAAGGTTTTTGGACGTCATTCATCTTGAGGAATTTGTGCTGCTTTCTTGCGCTTTTGCGTCAGGGTTTCAACATCATTGAGATTTTGGATATTGTGCATTTCTGTCATAAAATACCCACTCCACATTTTGATTTTTCCAACAATACGTCCGAACATACGAAGGACTTTAGGAAGATCTTTGGGTCCAATAATAATCAACGCCAAAATAGCAATGACGATGCTTTCGGCCCAACCTCCGAGACTCATGGCTTATCTTTCTTTGGAGACTCAATTAAAGTTTGTGGTTTGTCTTCTTCCCCACCCTCTTTCATCCCATCGCGAAAAGCCCGCATACCTTTGGCCAAATCTGCCATAACTGAGGGTAGTTTGCCTGCGCCAAAGACAATAAGAATCACAACTAGAACGAGTAAGACGTGACTAAAACTTAAACCCATGACTTTTTCTCCATTTAAAATTCATCCTGAAATGAATTCAGCATGACGATACTATTAATATTCAGTACACCTTAAATTTCCTGAAGTCCAGTAATTGTCGTAATGAAAGAGTGCAAGATTTCAACAGGTCCGGAAATCAGTGCTCCTAAAATACTAAAATGAAGCCCCAAAAGTGTTGGCAATGCCAAAAGTCCAATTAAAATCAAAAATCCAAAACGCTCAAGGCGTGCCAAAGGTTTGGCCAAAACATCTGGTAATAATCCAACAGCCACCCGCCCTCCATCCAGAGGCGGCAAGGGCAGCATATTATAATATGGCCAAAACGCAATTCATCAAAATGGAGACGCCGAGCATTTTCATTAAAAGGGGTTGGAGGACTTCAGGAAACCACGCCACAAGGTGGATTAAAAGTGCGGACAGGAATGCCAGAAAAACATTGGTTAATGGGCCTGCTAAAGCGACGACAACCATATCTTGGCGGGGCCGTCTTAAGCGGGCAAAATTCACTGGCACGGGTTTGGCATATCCAAATAAAAAGGGAGCCCCTGACATAAACAAAAAAAGGGGCATCAAAATGGTTCCGAAAAGATCAATGTGTTTGATCGGATTCATACTAAGACGCCCGGCGCGAAGTGCCGTGTCATCTCCATATCTTAGGGCCGCATAGCCGTGCGCAGCTTCATGAAGGGTGACCGCTAAAATAATGGGAATTCCCCAGGTGATGATATTTTCAAAAAGCTCCATGGAGGGCCTCCCACCGCGCTAAAGTCATTTCAGAAAGGGGCAAAACCCCACGAATTGTATCTTCCATTTCGTCCATCTTTCCAGAACAATGAAGCACAACATCGCATCCCGCCAAAAGGGCTTTTTGTGCGCGGTCTTGGAAGGTTCCCTTCAAGGCTTTCATGCCGATATCATCACTAACTAAAATGCCCTGAAATCCAATTTCTCCTCGAATAATTTCAGAGATGACTTTGGGGGAATGTGTTGCTGGATTAAGAGAGTCCAAAGCTTCATAAATAATATGGGCCGTCATCGCCCAGGGCGCGTTTTTATTGACTTTAAAAGCTTCAAAATGGGGTTTGAGTTCTTTATGCGTCATCGTTACACGGGGCAAGTCTTCGTGACTATCACAATCTGCGGGCCCATGGGTTGGTATATGCTTGATAATAGATGTAATTCCTGAATCTTGAAAAGAACGAATGACCTCGTGGCCTAAAATTCCGGCAATCTTTGAATCCCTTGAAAATGCACGATCTCCAATAATTTGATCAGCGCCGTCGACATTCAAATCCAACAGTGGGGCACAATTAACCGAAATGCCTAAGTCCTTCAGATCTTGAGCAATTGATTTAAAATTGCGGTAAGTTTCGGTTTTGGCTTTTTCCAAATCAGATTTTGCCAGATCCCCAAAAGTTTTAGCTGTTGGATACGCCTTCCAAAAGGGGGGCCGCAGGCGCGCCACACGTCCACCCTCTTGATCAATGAGGATGGGAGGATTTTTGTGTTTAAGGCTTGATTTAAAATCTTCAATGAGAGCACGGACCTGATCTGGGTTTTCAATATTACGCGCAAAAAGAATTAATCCCAAAGGTTGATGTTTTTCAAAAAAAACTTTTTCCTCTTGGGTCAAAGAGTGACCTTCACAACCAAAAATGATAGGTTTAGGGAGTGACAACAAGGCATTCGACTCCCTTTTCTTTAAGGGCAGAACATGCAACCTTGGCTTTTTCGCGGGTTGTGAAATGCCCTACTCTCAAGCGGTGAAAAACACCTTTTTCGGCCCCAAGATCTACTTTTTGAACGCTATGTTTAAGCTTACCCAAAACATTAGCGTGTTTTTTCGATAAACGTTTCCATTCGTCCTCCGCATCTTCTTTGGACTTCAAAGACCCCAATTGAATTTGAACTCCACCAGTCACTTTTTCTTCTTTTTTGGCTTCAACCTTTTTCTCTTCTTGGGGAGAATCGTTTGCAACCCCATTTTCCTCAACACTAGCTTTTGAAATAAGGGCAGAGATGGGATCCTCTTCCTCAAGAACCGGATCTTCTTCTGCCATCAGATTTGTTTCTTCGGGAAGATTCTCAAATTGCTGAGCTACGGCCTCAGGAACATGTTCTACATCGGGATATTGCGGCACCATTTTCACAGGATCTTCCTCATCCACCAATTGGACAGGCGGTATGATTTCCGCTACCGGTTCTGGCTCTGGCAAAATATGTTCGACATGGGCCACTTCTGGATTGCTTTGAAGACGCTCATAAACAAGTTTGTCCTGGTTTTGGACGGAACTTACCGATTTATCATCAGAAGGAATTTTATAAGGTGTTTGATCAGCACGAATCAGAGGGATGGATTGAGATTGTATTGGGCGCACGTTAAAAAAAAGATACCAACCGCCCACGATCAAAATTACAGCTCCTAAAAGAATGAGGACGTATTTCAAAGGGGATGCAAATCGCCACCAACCCATATTTTCATCGTGTTCATGATCGTGCCAATAACGATCTTCATCATCAATGCGTAAGCTCATCCGCGCATCTCCTCTTGAGGGGTAACCCCAAAAATTTTCAATCCCGAAGCAATCACATCCGCAAGCGCTTGAAGTAAGGCCAACCGGGCTTTTGTCACTTCAAGATTCTCTGGCAAAATAAATCTCAGTAAGGCATCTTCTTTGCCCTTATTCCACAACATATGAAACTGTTGTGCAAGTTCATACAAATAATAGGTGAGTCTGTGTGGCTCATGAGCCTCAGCCGCACCTTCAACTTGTCGTGGCCATCCCGCTAAAAGCTGAACCAATCGCAATTCATCGGGATCTTGAAGTTGAGTAAAATCAGCGGTTTTCAGAACCGCTCTTGAGAAGTCAACCCGTGGGAAAGTCTCCCCTGCCATACGCTTGACAGAATGAACCCGGGCGTACGCATAGTTCACATAAAAAACAGGATTGTCTTTGGATTGGGCCAAAACTTGCTGTAAATCAAACTCCAAATGAGCATCGTTTTTACGGCTCACCATCATGAAACGAAAAACGTCTTTTCCGACCTGCTCGACAATATCAGAAATGGTTACGAACGTACCCGCACGTTTTGACATTTTCATGGGAACGCCATTATCGAGAAAATTCACGATCTGGCAAATGATCACATCCACATCGCCTTTTTGATCCGTCACAGCTTTGACGGCCGAGCGAATGCGTTTTACGTATCCGCCATGATCTGCTCCCCACACATTGATCATGCGGGAAAAGCCCCGTTCAAATTTATTCAAATGATAGGCAATGTCCGGAGCAAAATAGGTCCAGCTGCCATCGAATTTTTTCAAAGGGCGATCTACATCGTCTCCAAATTCCGTCGATTTAAACAACAATTGAGGACGGGGCTCCCAATCTTCTATCACTTTGCCTTTGGGAGCTTCCAAAATGCCTTCATATAAAAGGCCTTTCTTTTGAAGGCTGTCAACGGCATCTTCAACAGCGCCTGATTTTTGAAGTGCCATTTCAGATGTAAAAACGTCTTGATGAATTCCAATGAGTTCCAAATCCGTGCGAATCATCTTCATCATCATCTCAACGGCAAAGGTTTGGAAAACCTCAAGCCACTGAGATTCATCTTGATTTAACCACTTCGCACCATCACGCAGTGCAATGGATTTACCGACATCCTTCAAATAGTCCCCCGGATAGTATCCTTCAGGAATTTCAGGAATTTGAATGCCCAAAGCCTCTTGATAACGCAAATACGTGGATCGTGCTAAAATCCGGGCCTGATTTCCGGCGTCATTGATGTAGTACTCGCGACAAACGCCATATCCGACTTTTTGAAGCAGCGTTGCCAAAACATCAGCCACTACAGCCACCCGTCCGTGTCCAGCATGAAGAGGACCTGTGGGATTGGCTGAGACGTACTCAATGTTGATTTTCTCTCCCCGGCCTAAAGTGGAGGCTCCAAAATTATCGCCCACTTCCAAAATATCCTTGAGAAGATCTAAGAAAAAAGAGTTCTCAAGGCGAATGTTAATAAATCCTGGCCCTGCAATTTCAACAGTTGATACAAAAGGCAGTTTTTGGAGTGCGGGCAACAGAAGTTCTGCCAAAGCACGTGGATTCAAACCTGTGGGTTTTGCCAAAACCATAGCGGCATTGGTGGACATGTCACCGTGACTGGGATCGCGAGGGGGTTCCGTTGTAATACGGTTCAAGTCCAAGCCTTCAGGCAGACTTCCTTCCTGAATGAGTTGTGTCAAAATAGTGAGGATATGGTGTCTGTAAGTTTCAAAAAAGTTCATCATGCACGAAAAATTTGATTTTTAAGATAGGTTTGTTGTAGCATAGGGACCTCTAAGAACTCAATCTTTGTAATTACACCTATATATGAATCCTCGTTTGACCATTACCGAAAGCGCTGCCAAACAAATAGCACATCTTATTTCTGAGGAAAAGGAAGGTGGGAAAGACTTAATGCTACGCCTCACCATCAGCGGGGGTGGCTGTTCTGGATTTCAATATGGATTTTCTTTGGATAATGCCGTGAATCCTGATGATGAGATTTTTGAATCTCAAGGCGTCAAAGTTATTGCCGATGAAGCTTCGCTAAGTCTTTTAGAAGGATCTCAAATCGATTACCATGAAGATCTCATGAGTGCGAGTTTTGTGATTAAAAACCCCAATGCGTCATCCTCTTGTGGATGTGGAAATTCTTTTTCCGTTTAGCCTTACCCTCCTCCATAACTTTGGATAAGACTTCCAGCCACAAGGTGCCATCCATCAATAAGAACAAAAAAAATAATCTTAAAAGGCAGGGAAATGGTGACGGGCGGGAGCATCATCATACCCATAGACATGAGGACGGAGGCGACCACCATGTCGATAATGAGAAACGGAATAAACAAAAGAAACCCTATTTCAAAAGCACGTTTGAGTTCGCTAATCATAAAAGCGGGCACCAAAACTTTGAGTGGAAGTTCAGACGCCTTATTGACGGAAGGGACTTTTGCAATATCCATAAAAAGGCCCAAATCTTTTTCACGCACATGTTTGAGCATGAATTCTTGGATGGGTCCCACAGATTTTTCCCACGCTTCTTCTTCTGTGATTTCTTCGGCCATGTAAGGTTTTACCCCAGATTCATAAGCTTTCTCCAAAGTCGGCCCCATAATAAAGGCTGTCAAAAAAAGGGCCAAACTGATGATCACAGTATTGGGGGGGGATTGCTGGAGTCCCAAAGCATTTCTTAAAAAAGAAAAAACGACCACAATACGTGTGAAGGAAGTCGTCATGACTAAAATTGAGGGCGCAAGTGCTAAAATCGAGGTAAGTGCTAAAAGCTGAATAAAGCGAGTGGTGACCGAAGGGCCCTCTCCCAAATCAAGTGAAATGGATTGGGCGCAAAGAGGATCCGTCAAAAACAGAAACCCTAAAAGGATGAATAGAATTAGTCGCAAAGCCATAAAGTCAAGCGGTTTTCTCCGCCCTTTTGATTGAGATTACTGTATCTTCTTCTTTTTTGGGGTGGATTGCAATCACTTGATCTCCTTTTGAGGATAAAAGGAGAAGAATCTCTTGATCCTTCCATTGAACACTCACAAGTCTACGTCCATTATCAATCCAAAATGAGTTTTGAAGAGAAATTGTTTTAAAACTTGAAGGTGCGTTTTGAGCGCCCACAAAACGTTGAAAAAGACGAATTGAAAAAGGGATTACAAGGACGATACCCCCCAAAACCAAAAGTGATGTGAGCACCCGTCCAGCCCTGAAAAATCTCCACGATCCTAAAACTTTATGCGGTTGCGTTATTGTTCACAACACGTGCATAGGCATTAAAAGCCCGCTTGTGAGCATTAAGCTCACTTATTTTACGAGAGAGCTCATTTTGAAGATGTCCCAAAGAGGACCCCAATTTCTCAAGAACTGTATCGAGGGTTTTTAAATCTCCCTTCACACTTTCTTGAGACGCCAAATCCAGAGAAGAAATCTCACGACTTAATTCTTGGACATGGGCTTCAATGGAATCCAGATCAATGTTTTCTTTTGAGGAAATTGACTGATAAGTCATTGACGCCAAGTCAATCGCAGATTTGATTTTCTGAGAAATAATATCTTGAGCCATGGTGTCCTCCATTAATTATAATTAATTATGATCTCAGATCTTTCAAAGTCTGAAGCCCCAAAGCCGCGACTTTATTTTCGGCCTCAATACGCTCAAACACTTCCTTTCGCAACACATTAACGTGCTCCGGAAACAAAAACCCAAGTTTGACTGTCTTCCCCTGGACATCTTCCACTATGACCTCAATGTTTCCATTGACAATCACGGATTCGCCAGGCTTGCGTGATAAATATAGCATAAAATTTACTCACAGGCACTTTACCACACAATAGGAAGAGCGTGTGAAAAATTTTGAGAATTAATTCGCGTCAGATCCTGAACCACCATCAACGCCATAGATAGCTTTTGGTGAAAAATCAATTGTGGCTTCTGGTACCATATGGGAGATGATTTCGATAAGTTTTTCTTCATGAAAATGATTTATTGATTTTTCCAGAACTTGGAGTCGTTCTTCAAAACCTTTAAAATCATTGTTTGAGCATTTTGCAATAAAAATTTTTTCCCGTTTTGTGGGAATATGGCCTTCGCTTTCATAAAATAATTCTTCATAGAGTTTTTCGCCAGGCCTTAGTCCTGTAAAAACAATCTCAATATCCTTATAGGGTCTTTTTCCACTGAGACTAATCAAGCGTTCTGCAAGATCTGTAATTTTAATGGGACTCCCCATATCCAACACAAAGATCTCCCCCCCCTTCCCCATGGCTCCCGCTTGAATGACCAATTGACTGGCCTCGGGAATACTCATGAAAAATCGCGTGATCTCAGGGTGAGTTACAGTAAGAGGCCCTCCCTGTTTGAGTTGCTTTTTAAAAAGGGGAATTACACTCCCATCAGATCCCAAAACGTTTCCAAAGCGTACAATACTATAATTTGTCTCAGAGGACTGGTTAAAGTTTTGACAAAAAACTTCTGCCATTCTTTTGGTGGATCCCATGACGTTTGTGGGGTTAACGGCTTTGTCAGTTGAAATCAGAATGAACTTTTCACTTCCATAGAGAGAGGCAAGTTCTGCCACATTTTTTGTGCCAAAGAAGTTATTGCGAAGGGCTTGCTTGGCTTGTTTTTCTAAAAGAGGCACATGTTTATAGGCGGCGGCATGGAATACTATATTAGGGTTGTGAGTTCTAAAAACCCCCTCCATAACCTCAAAATCATTGACGCTTGCAAGAACTGCCACAAATTGCGTGTACTTGAAAACATGCTCAAGCTCCCAACTCATCTTATAAAGATTGTATTCGCTGTGATCGACCAAAATCATAGATTTAGGTTTTAATTTAATTAACTGTCGACAAATTTCAGATCCAATAGACCCACCAGCGCCTGTGATGAGAATGTTTTTGCCTTTAATAAAATTTGAAACTTCTGTGTCATCCAATTGAATAGCATCCCGCCCTAAAAGATCTTCCATGGAAATATCTTCGGGGGAGATATTTTTATTGATCAATAGTTTTTCAAAAGAAGGTAAAATTTTGACAGGCATTCCCAACTCTTCGGCCGTTGTAATAATCTCGCACAACTTGTCTTGATCAAGGGAAGGAATAGCAATAACAATCATTTGAATAGTGCTGGAGTCCACAAACTTCGCCATGTCTTTTATAGGGCCATATATTTTAATACCAAAAATCTTTTTGCCCCACAGATTAGGATCATCATCCAGAAGGCCTTCAATTTTATAAGCGCTATCGGCACGTTTCATCGATTCTCGGATAAAAAGCTCAGCGCCTTTTCCGGCTCCTAAAACAATCACAGTGTTAGCTCCCGTTTGCACTTGAGGATGGCGAAGCCTTTCAAAAGCCAGACGGATGAGAATGCGCACCATGTTGAGCGCGGAAAACGAAAATATCAGGAATAAAAAAGAAAACTTTATTAAAGTGGCAAGACCCTCACCTTTGAGATATCTCCAACCCACAAAGAGAATTAATATTATCGCACAATATTTAAAAACATCGATCAAACTATAAAGAGATGTAAATCGCCAAAGGTGTTTTTCAAGGCTTAGAAAGTAAGCCGTTCCTATAGAGAATATAAATAAAAACACAAGATCAGCAGCAAGATGACTTGTCAGTGGGATTTGAAGAATATATTGCGCTGTCAAATACGCAGTGGTTAAAGACAAAAAGTCGATCCCGTATTTAAATATTTTTGACGGAATCTTATTTTGAAATAGCTGATAAATATTATACAATTTGAACATGTAGGCTTCGTCTTTCAAGTTTTGAGATCAAAAATGAGATCTTACTTCAATCGTTCCTTTAAAAGATCGTTAATGAGCCCTGGGTTGCCTTTGCCTTGCATGCCTTTCATGACTTGGCCTACAAAAAACCCAAAGAGTTTATCTTTTCCAGATTTGAAATCTTCAACCATCTGAGGATTTTCAGCCATAACCTTATCGATCACAGCCAGAATAACACCGTTATCACTCACTTGTTTCAGCCCTTTTTCCTCAATAATTTCAGGTGCGGTTTTAGACGTTTCCCACATCAGTAGAAAAACATCTTTGGCCATTTTTCCAGAGATTGTGCCGTTATTCATTTCTTGAATCAGCCCCGCCAATTTTTCTGGTGTAATGGGAGATTCAGAGATGGTTTTATTTTCCCGATTTAATGTTGCAAAAAGTTCACCCAGCATCCAATTCGAAATCATTTTGGCGGTTTTGGCATCTTGAGCATTTGAAAATTTCAAGGTGGATTCAAAATAAGAGGCAATCTCGGCCTCACTTACCAAAAGACTGGCGTCATAGGCGGGCAAATCATAGCTGGTCATAAGGCGCGCTTTTTTCGCATCCGGCAATTCAGGAAGGTTTTTACGGATTTCCTCAACCCATGCAGCTTCGATCACAAGAGGGGGAAGGTCAGGATCAGGGAAATACCGATAATCATGTGCGTCTTCTTTTGAGCGCATCGAGCGAGTAATGCCTTTATTCGAATCGAAAAGACGGGTTTCTTGGACAATCTGGCCACCGTCTTCTAAAATTTCGATCTGACGGGTGGCTTCAAAAACAATAGCTTGGGTGATAAACTTGACCGAGTTTACGTTTTTAATTTCCGCCCGTGTTCCCATTTCGGCACCTGGCTTTCGGACAGACACGTTTACATCAACGCGCATACTACCCTGGTCCATGTTGCCATCACAGGTTCCTAAAGCCCGCACAATTGCACGCAATTTTTTAACATAAGCAGCAGCTTCTTCTGGAGATCTGATATCTGGCTCGGAAACGATTTCCATAAGTGCTACACCAGCACGATTCAAATCGATATAAGATTTTTCCGGATGCTGATCATGAAAACTTTTACCCGCATCTTGTTCAAGGTGTAGGCGGGTTACACCAATGCGACGCGTAGAGCCATCCTCAAGTTCAATATCGAGATGCCCTTTACCTACGATAGGTTTTTGGAATTGGGAAATCTGATAGCCAGAGGGCAGGTCCGCATAAAAATAATTTTTCCGATCAAAGATCGAAACGAGATTAATTTCGGCGTTCAGTCCAAACCCAGTTTTGACCGCCTGCTCAACACAAAGACGGTTAATGACAGGGAGCATCCCCGGCATGGCTGCATCTACAAAAGCCACTTGCGTGTTGGGCTCTGCACCAAAAGCGGTGGGTGCACCTGAAAAAAGCTTAGCTTGGGAGGACACTTGTGCGTGAACCTCAAGGCCTACGATCAACTCCCACGGGCCCGTGTTGCCTTCAAAATAATATTTCTCGCTCATAGGACACCTTTTTGAATCTGTAGAAATGTTTGGAAGTTTGCGGCACCCTCAATGGCGTACGCTGCTTGTAAGATTGTTTCCTCACCAAATGCAGGGCCAATCAACTGAAGCCCCAAAGGAAGACCATCTTTATTATAGCCCGCAGGTACCGAAATTCCGGGCAAACCCGCCAAGTTAGCAGGAACCGTCAAGACATCATTTAAATACATGACCACGGGATCTTTGGGGCTTTCGTCCATAGCAAAAGCTGCCGATGGTGTTGTGGGAGTTAAAATGACGTCAACTTTCTCAAAAGCCTTCTCAAAATCTTGAGAGATGAGAGCTCGGACTTTCTGCGCCTTTAAATAATAAGCATCATAATAGCCTGCGGAAAGAACATAAGTTCCAATCATAATCCGGCGCTGGACTTCCTCTCCAAATCCTTCTGAGCGGGTCAGTTCATACATCTCATCCAAGGTTGTGGCGGGGACCCTTAATCCATACCGCACACCATCATAACGAGCCAAGTTAGAGGAGGCTTCTGCGGGAGCCAAAACATAATAGCACGGCAGACTATATTTGGTGTGAGGAAGGCTCACTTCGACAATCTCAGCACCTTGCGCTTTGAGCCAATCGGCTCCTTTTTGCCAAAGGGTAGTGATTTCAGAATCCATTCCATCAACTTGGTATTCTTTAGGAATACCCACGCGTAGGCCTTTTAAAGATCCCTCCAAAGCTTTTTCAAATTGTGTGGGCTTTTGAATAGCTGAGGTTGAATCTTTCGGATCATGGCTACACATGACATCAAGCATAATTGCAGCGTCCCGAACGTCCCTTGTAATCGGGCCCGCTTGATCGAGTGAAGAAGCAAATGCCACAATTCCCCAACGAGAGCAGCGTCCGTAGGTGGGTTTAATCCCGACAGTTCCTGTAAAAGCCGCAGGTTGTCGAATGGATCCACCTGTGTCTGTGGCCGTGGCCGCCAAGGCTGATCCCACAGAAACAGAAGAAGCAGAACCTCCCGAAGATCCACCCGGAACCAAAGCTCTTGAATCTGCTTTTCGTATCCAAGGACTTTTGACGCCGCCATAAGCACTCGTTAGATTCGACGATCCCATAGCAAACTGGTCCATATTTAGCTTTCCAAGCATAACTGCACCGGCATTCCAAAGATTTTGCGTTACCGTCGATTCATAGCGGGGCACATAATTATAAAGAATTTTAGAGGCGGCAGTTGTAAGCGTGCCTTTTGTGCAAAATAAATCTTTAATCCCTAAAGGCAAACCCTCCAAGGCACACCCTTTACCTTGATGCAAACGTGCGTCACTTTGAACAGCCATCTCAAGGGCAATTTCCGGCGTTTCTGTAATGTAAGCATTCAAATCCCGAGTTGATTCCATTTGATCCAGATAGGCTTGGGTCAGCTCCTTTGAGGAGAAAGATTTCTTGTGAAGGCCATCCCGCGCGTCTGCAAGAGTGAGCTCGATCAAATCAGATTTTGGTTTTAAGGCAGTTTGCGTCTGGGTCATTTGAGATTACTCCACCACTTTGGGGACAACGAACATGTTTTGCGCACTTTCAGGCGCATTAGCGAGCACATCAGAAACATAGTTTCCGTCGGTGATCATATCCTCACGCATGGGCATTTGGCGCTGCCCTGATCCGACCATAGGTTCAACAGCGTCGGTATTGACCTCACTTAATTGATCAATAAATTTTAAAATGCGAACAAGGTCCGCTCTCAAAGGCTCAACTTTCTCATCAGGCACTTTCAGGCGAGCCAATCGACCTACGCGTTTCACGGTTGCAGAATCAAGGGACATAAGTTTAATTCCTGTTTCATTTCTAACTTATCTTAGTCATAATGTGTTTTTCAAAAATCGTTAAGAAAAAAATGAAGATTGAGGAAAAATGTCTTTAGATCCTTGGATGCTTTGGGCTATTGTGGGACTTGTCTCTGGCTGCGTTTTGGGTCTTGCAGGAGCAGGAGGGGGAATCATTGCCATCCCTATTCTAATATATTGGGGGGGATATAGCGTCAAGGCAGCCTCAGGTTATGGTCTTCTTGTGATTAGTGTTGGGGCAATATTGACATGGCTTCCCCAACGCAAATACACAAATTATAGTGTGGTACTTATTCTTCTCGTTTTTTCTTTCTTGGGCTCTTACATTTCAGCACCATGGAAAGCCGCCTCACCTGATTGGGCCTTGATTATCCTTCTTAATTTTGCCTCTCTTTTTAGTCTTTATAGCTTGTGGATCATGAGACTTCCAGCACCCACCGCTTTAGAAAAACATACCTTTTTACATTCCGTTTCCCACTCATCTTTAGGTGGTGTTTTGACAGGAATTCTAAGCACAATGACGGGACTTGGAGGCGGCATTATTATGGTGCCATGGCTCACATCCATCAATCGTCTCAATTTAAGTCGGTCTGTGGCGTGTAGTCTTTTAACAATTGCCTTAAGTGCCCCTTATTCGGCCTATGTTCAAGGATATTTGAATCTTCCCACGCCCAATCTTGTGGCTTTGGGGGCCGGCGCTCTTGTGGCCTCCTTAACTATTAAAGGCTTGACGGCCTCGGTAGACTCAAACTCAGCCGCTCATCTTTTGGATGTTTTAAGAAAGCTCACTTTAACCACTGTTATTTTGATTTCGATGGTTTCTACGTTGATCAGACTAATTTAAGGAATAATAATCATGATCTTTAGACAACTTTTTGATTTGAAATCTTCGACCTACACCTATATTTTGGGGGATGAAGAAACTCGGGATTCCATTTCAATTGATCCAGTGAGATCTCAAATTGAACGGGATTTAAAATTACTTCAAGAATTAAACCTCACTCTCAAATTTATTCTTGAAACTCATGTCCATGCCGATCATGTAACGAGCGCCTCTCATTTAAGGGATCGCACCGGAGCCAAAACCGTTTATGGAAGCAAGACCAATCTTAAATGTGCGGACATTTTAATTGAAGATGGAGAAAATCTTGAGTGTGGAAATATCAAAATCACAGCCCTTCACACACCCGGGCACACCAATGGCTGCACAAGTTATTGGGTGGACAATAAAGTTTTTACAGGGGATGCCCTGATGATTCGTGCCTGTGGACGCACAGATTTTCAAGAAGGCTCCAATGAAAAACTTTTTAAAAGTGTGCGCGAAAAATTATTTGCTCTTCCAGATGAAACGCTTGTCTATACGGCTCATGATTATTTAGGGCGCATGGTTTCAACCATTGGGGAAGAAAAAAAATTCAATCCCCGACTAGGGCTTTCCCAAACGCTTGAAGATTTTATTGCATTTATGGAAGAACACAGATTACCTTACCCCAAAATGATGGATATCGCAGTCCCTTTAAATCAGAGTTGTGGAAAAATGGAAAAAGAAGAATTTGAAATCACTCCCGATGAATTAGTGCCTGAAACAGGCAATGTAATTCTTGTCGATGTAAGAGGGGCAGAAGAACTGAAGGGCCCTTCAGGATATATCGAAGGCATTGTGCTTGCGACTTTAGGTGAGGATCTTAATTCCTTTCTCGAGTCCGCCAATCCCGAAGCACCTTATGTCTTTATTTGTGAGCGAGGCCGCAGATCGGCTCTGGCATTATTTGAGGCCCGAGCACGTGGTTTTCAAGACGTAAAAAGCCTTCAAGGCGGCATGCTCTATTGGCGTGCCTGTGGGAAGTAGCACTTAGGCCCATCTCATGAAAAGTAAAAAACACCCGAATGATCGCACTGAATTTATTTCAACATCTCAATAGGTTGTCAAAAAGACAGATTTTGAATTGTTTGCACTAAAGAAGAAGCTGAAAAAAGTTCAGGATTGACATATCTGTTTCATTTTTAAAAAAAATTACATAACCTTCTTGAGATAAACTTTTTCATGAGGCGCCCTGAAGTAGGCCAGTCCACTGATTGCCAGCGGGACCATCTTTACGATATAGTCAAAAACGTATTGAGAACTTGGGGACACAGATGAAAATCAAAACGATATTTCTGACGATGATGCTGTTTTTAATTTTTGGGATGTTTTCCCTCAATGCCCAAGATGTGAGAGGAATTCACACGTTGTCAGAAGAGCCCGCATCCACCCCTCAATTTCAAACGCCTAAAGTCAGTGATTTGAATGCCTCACTTTTTGAAGCCGCCTGCGAACAATTCACGGCTTTATATGATTATTTTAAAAGTGGAATTATTTCTCTTCATGATTTTTTGGAAACGGCAGAATGGCTTATTAAGAATTTAAAGTCTCCACAGGCCCAAGCTCAACTTTTTGAATTTCTTTCTGAGTTTGGCATTTCTCTGGCCCTTGCATTTTTTGTGCAGCAAATTTTAAGGCGATGGCTCAGACCATGGGTTTATAAAAACCTCGAGTATCAAGTCCGTCACACTCCGCATCGGTGGGGGAAACTGATTCTTGCCGTCGCCCTTTACGTTTTGCCGGTGTTTGTTTTTGGCCTTGTTCTTTATAGCACGTTTATTTTACTCAAACCTCTGGCACCCGTATATCTGGAAATCGCCTCTATTATGATTATGGGAGGTGTGACGACTTGGTTTTTATTGAGCCTTTTTAGTCTCTTTTTAAGGCCTCCTTCAACGCTCCATTATTGGGTGGCATTTGATTTGGATTTTTCGACAAGAATTTACAGGCTAATTCGACGCATCGCCATTGTCGAATTGTTGGGGTACTATGCAATTAAAGTAGGCGTTCTTATCAAATTGCCTTATGCGGGACATCGCTTATTACTACAGATGACAGGCCTGATTATTATTTTAATGGCGGTGCGTTTGGTTCTCGCTTTGCAACCTGGAATTCGAAGTTGGGTGGCCCAAATCCGCCGCGACAAAACAAAGACTAAGGGTGAAAAAGTTTTGGCATCTTATCTGGATTTTGTAGGGATCCCCCTCATTCTTTATATTATCAATGACTACATTGCTTGGGTCAAAATTGAAACCTATGAATTTCATATAATTTCTCATAAGATTTTCACATCTCTCGCTCTCATCTTTGTTTTCCATGCTCTTGCATTTATCCTTAAGAAATGGCGTGTTTCGTTTTTGCGGACGCATAGGCACGACCTTAATCCTAAACTCAGGCATTTTGTGCTTTATCATGCAACTCAAATCGATTTTGTCATCAAAGGATTGGTTTTTGTTGTTGCCGCTATAGTAATTCTCTCTCTTTGGGGAATTAGTCCTGTTCTCATACTCTCATCAGAATGGGGACGTATGATTCTTGAGAGGTCTTTGAGCATTCTCATCATTATTGGAGGCGCGCTTTTTGCCATTAAATCCGGGGACGGACTTCTATCGCGCTATCTCGTTTTTGAAAAGAAAGTCGATATTGACCATCGTCAAAAACAACACCAGGCGCGTTATGAAACCATTCATAGCGTAAGCCGGAGCATCCTCAAAGTTGTGATTTGGGTTTTGGCCATTCTTCTTATTTTAGGGGAGCTTGAGGTTAATATCACGCCCATCGTGGCCACAGTGGGTGTTCTTTCTGTGGGGCTTTCTTTTGGAGTGAGATCACTTGTGGAAGATTTTGTGACGGGTTTTTTCATGTTTCTTGAAAACAGCTTTGCGGTGGGAGATCAACTGATTGTTAATGGACAAAATGGGGTTTTGGAATCGGTCACTGTCCGAATCCTGCGTGTGCGTGCAGAAGACGGCTCATTGCATGTGTTTCCCTATGGTAAAATCTCAACACTCAGCAATCAAAGCCGTGAGTATTCAGTGGCCATTCTCATGATTCAAGTCGGCTATAAGGCCGATGTGGATCAGGTGTGCGAGATCATCAAACAAACAGGAGAAGAACTGCGAAAAATCCCCCCCACCAAATCTTGGATTCTTTCCTCTGTTGAAATCAACGGCGTGGAAGAAATGACCGATCATTATGTTAAAATCAAAATAAATATGCGCACAAAGCCTGCAGATCAGTTCAAAGTTCAACGGGCTTTCCGTCGCGCACTGAAGAAGAATTTAGATGCCTCGGGCATTCCTCTTCCCATTCCTCAAGCCATTTCCTATGTGGGACAGAAAAAAGATATTATGGGGTAATCTCATAGCAATTTTAGGATTTTTTTGGGATGCCGCACCCTAAGTTTAGCATGACAATTTGACAATATCGTGCCAATTTTGGGTAAACGATTAACCTACCGCCCGTCAGGAGAGAAGTTTATGAAACACAAATACATCCTTTTAATTCTCATGACCTTGCTTGTGGGAAGTTCAAAACTCTATGCACCAGTATTATTGGGAGAGATTGACGAGCGGGAAAATTCGGCCTTAAAACATTGCAGAAACATTCCTGGAAAATTCCATGTTGTTGAATCTTATATGGAGGAAATTATAAAGGAATACAAGGAATGTGCTGAAGCTTGGGAAGAATTGCGTTCCAGAGCTCATTCACCTGAAGAACGTGATCAAATAGAAAAGCAAATAGAGCATTTCTGGGCAATGAAAAATCAGTTTCGCTCCGAACAGATACGCTCTAACATGCCTTCCATCCTCAATTTTCTGAGAGGGTCGTAATCTGCTATGACCCAAGATCCCCTTCAAAATTTAATCCGTCTTTTATCAAAATTACCGGGTCTTGGGCCACGATCAGGGCGCCGGATTGCTCTTCATCTTTTAGAACGGAAAGAGGAGGCGTTGTCCCCTCTTTCTGCAGCATTTCAGGACGTGGCCGTAAAGGTAAAATCATGCGAGACGTGCGGGAATTTGGATGCGATTTCGCCGTGTCAAATCTGTGCGAGCCCCAGTCGAGACGTGACTCAAATTTGCGTAGTAGAGGCCGTCTCAGATCTTTGGGCCCTTGAGCGCACGGGGGTCTTTTTTGGAAAATATCATGTTTTAGGAGGCACACTTTCAGCCATGGATGGGCGGGGGCCTGAAGATCTGCGCCTCAAGGGTCTTTTTGCACGCGTACACTCCGGCGTTCAAGAAGTAATTATGGCCTTGAACGCAACCGTTGAGGGTCAGGCGACCGCACATTACATTACTGAACGCTTGTCCGATTTTCCAGAAGTTCATATCACAACACTGGCACGTGGCGTGCCCATTGGTGGGGAATTGGATTACCTCGATGACGGGACACTCATGACCGCCCTTCAATCGCGAAGGACGGTTTGAGGGAAGAGATTGCTTTAAAAGGTTTTACGCGTTTTCGATTCGATAATTTTGCGGATCTGAGAAAAGTGCCAGAAGGAGCTTGTGATTAAGACCATGGCCGGTAGAATCGGCTTTTACATGACCAAGAAGCTTTCCTCCGGCCAAATGAAGATCACCAATCACATCTAAGATTTTGTGACGGACACATTCGTCTTCATAACGAAGCCCCTCTTCATTCATAACCTGCCCTTGATCAAACACAAGTGTGTTTTCCAAGGAAGCACCTTTGCTGAGCCCTGCGGCCCACATTTTTTGCGCATCTTCCAAAAGGCCAAAAGTTCGTGCAAAAGAAATCTCTTTTTCAAAAGATGTCTCTTCAGCGCAATAATGAAAACATTGAGGACTTGCAGAAAGACGTCCTCCAAAATCAAAGGACAATGTCACTTCAAAATTGGAAGAAGGAGAAATCGAAATTGTACGACCATTTTCCTCGGCCGTGACTGTTCTCAAAACACGAATCATTTTTCGTGAGGAAATGAGATCTTTAACTCCCGCTTTTAAAATTCCAGCGATAAAAGGAGCAGCACTGCCATCCATAATGGGAAGCTCTGGCCCATCAATTTCAACGCGGGCATTGTCAATTCCCAAGGCTGAAAAGGCGGCCATTAAATGTTCGATTGTCGAGACGGTGGCGCCCTCATTGTTTCCAATGGTAGTGCAAAAGCGCGTATCAACTACAGAAGAGTGAGACGCTTTGATTTCTGAATCATTAAGATCGCTTCGCACAAAAATAATGCCGTGTCCTTCAGGAGCGGGAAAAATTGTTAACGTGGCATCGACACCGGAGTGAACACCAATTCCCTTGATTTCACAAACTTTGTTCAACGTCTTTTCCACAACCTCGGGGCGCTCACTTTTTTGATTAAATACAGCAAACAGGAAAGGAAGCTTGGCTGGTTTTTGAATGGAAACCGATGAGGACACTAAAGACACGAAAAACTCCGCTTGTTGACTTTTCTAACTTTTGAAGTTTAAGGCAAGTTGTGTCTTTGAAAAAATCAAGCTTTGTTGCGAATTGTTACAGAATGAAAAAGGGGTCCAAGACCCCTTTTTTTATTTTCCTTTACGCCTTAAGAAAGCTGGGATTTCCAACATATCTTCTTCGCTACTCGCAGCCGGTGTAGGGCGTGCCGCAGGAGCCTTAGTTTTAGGGCGTGTGAGCACTGCAGGATCAGGAGATACTTGGCGAGGGCGCTCTGATTGTTGAGGATGGCTTTTCCGACCAATCAACCGTTGGAAAAATCCAACTGGTTTTTCAGGCTCTTCTTCAGGGTGTTGACGTGCAAGGGCATCTTGATACATCTTTTGACGCAATGAATTGGTATATTCCACATGAGACTCTTCTTCGTGATGTTCTTCATGTCCAAAAAGATCAGCTGGCGTCGTCTCAGCTTGAGGCGCTGTTACCGTTGGTGTTATTTCAAACCCCAAAGGATCTACTGTTGTGTTTTCTGTCGTTTGAATTCCCAATTCTTCAAAGATAGAAATCTCTGGCTCTTCTTCAACCACAGGCGCTGTAGCTTCTGTTTGTGTTTGCGACGCTGGGACAAAATGACGAATCGCTTCGGAATCAATTCCTGTTGCCACACAAGAGACACGAATCTTACCTTGAATGGTTTCATCAAAAGTGGATCCAAAAATAATGTTAGCTTCCGGATCAACTTCATCACGGATGCGATTGGCAGCTTCGTCCACTTCATAAAGCGTCATATCCAAGCCGCCCGTGATATTGATCAAAACGGCTTTGGCGCCACGCATGGAAACATCGTCTAAAAGTGGGCTTGAAATCGCCGCTTCTGCCGCTTGAATAGCCCGATCTTCTCCTGTGGCTTCACCCGTTCCCATCATAGCCTTACCCATCATAGAACCCATAACGGCACGAATATCGGCAAAGTCAAGGTTGATAAGGCCTGGCTTCATCATAAGGTCTGTGACACTTCTGACGCCTGAATACAAAACATCGTCTGCCATGCGAAACGCATCGGCAAAGGTTGTTTTTTCATTGGCAACGCGGAAAAGATTTTGGTTCGGGATCACAATCAAAGTGTCCACAAATTGTTGAAGTTCAGAGATTCCACCTTCTGCCGAGCGCATGCGGTGACTCCCCTCAAAATGGAAAGGTTTTGTGACAACACCCACAGTTAAAATTCCGGCTTCCCGTGCAGCTTTGGCAATAACAGGTGCGGCCCCCGTTCCGGTTCCTCCGCCCATCCCAGCCGTGATGAAAAGCATATTGCTGCCTTTGATGTGATTGATGACATCTGCAATGGTTTCTTCAGCAGCAGCACGTCCCATTGTGGGATGAGATCCAGCCCCCAATCCTTTTGTGACCTCAAGGCCCAATTGAATTTTAAGCTGGGCTAAAGATTGTTGAATGGCTTGAGCATCTGTATTTGCCACTAAAAACTCAACACCTTCCAGTTTTGAGCTGATCATATTATTGACAGCATTTCCACCCGCGCCACCGACTCCGATGACGGTAATACGAGGCTTTAGCTCAGTTTCTGGTGCAGGGGCTTGAGTTGCAGCAGTCATAACGAATAACTCCTTAGGTAAGTCAAAATGTTAATAAAAAAATTTAATGCTAATGATCCCATATTTTCCAAGAAAACACCACAGTACATATTGGAAAAAAATTAAAAAATTATAACCACTTCTGATTATTCAATTTTTTAAAAAGCACATAGCAGAGCCTATCCCAAGACCGTGATCGTTTCAGAATCCATTCTAAAAGAGTGCACCAAAGAAAGTAGAAAGAAAAATATTAATTTAATTACAATATGTTGTACATAATCCATTGATTGTTGGTGGATTCTTCAATCCTGTGATAGAATTACATTTCACAATATAAAAAAGAATTTCAATGATTCAATTTAGAGCTAGTCGCACCTTTTATGATTTGCGCCGCCTTCCCTCTCAATGGGATGTGGTGGCGCTTATTGTAGTAATTATTGGGCTGACGCTTTTTATTGCGGGAAGCCATGAAATGGCAGTTCCATTTACGGGCGAAAAAAGCCTCCCCCTTTCATTGGACCCCATCAATCTTCCCGACTATGCTTTGCAAACCATTTTGAGAATGTTATTTGCCCTTTTACTCTCTCTGCTCTTTAGCTTTGTGTACGCAAGCCTTGCCGCAAAAACTAAATTAGGGGTGCGAATTTTCATCCCCCTTCTGGATGTTCTGCAATCCGTACCTATTTTAGGATTTTTATCGATCACCGTGACAGGGTTTATAGCTCTTTTCCCAGGAAACCTTTTGGGTCTTGAGTGTGCTGCCATTTTTGCGATTTTTACATCGCAAGCTTGGAATATGACCTTTAGTCTTTATCAATCCTTCATCAGTGTTCCCAAAGAACTCATAGAAGTTGCAACCCTCAATCGCCTTTCCCCTTGGCGAAGATATTGGCGTTTGGAAGTACCTTATGCTGTTCCACAACTGCTTTGGAATACGATGATGTCCGTATCCGGAGGATGGTTTTTTGTAGTAGCTTCAGAATCTATAACTGTTTCTGGAAACACCTTGATGCTTCCCGGGATTGGATCTTATATCGCAATGGCCTCTAAGGAAGGATCACTCATCTCCATTTTTTATGCGATTTTGACTATGTTCATTGTAATCATTTTATATAATCAAATTCTTTTTAGGCCACTATTGGCATGGAGCGATAAATTTAAAGCAGAACTGACGGCCAGTCAAAATATCCCTTCCTCATGGGTTTTAACCATGATCAGGCGGGCAAGAATTTTCCATGTGTTTAATCAGATTTGGTTTGGGTTTTTGGGAGCTTTGGATGTTGTTTTTCAGGGGCTCAGTCTTAAGATTTCTCATTTGGAAAAAAGCCACATCCAACCTTATAACTTTTTCCGAAAATTAATTGCCATTTTGTTTTTGTTATGCACGATCATTTTGGGTGTTCATTATGCCCTTCAATCCTACTCCTATATCTTTTCGGAAATTTCTTTTGAAGAAATCCAGCATGTCACCTTTCTAACCTTAATAACCCTCGTCAGGGTTGCAATCTTGTGTGTAATGGCCTCTTTAATTTGGGTTCCCATAGGCGTTATTATTGGCCTGAATGGGCCGCTTGCAAGCCGTTTGCAACCCTGGGTCCAATTTCTGGCTGCGTTTCCCGCAAATCTCTTTTTCCCCATTTTTGTTATCTTCATCGTCAAATTCCAACTGAATCATGACATTTGGCTCAGCCCCCTGATGATTCTTGGAACCCAATGGTATATTTTATTTAATGTCATTGGAGGTGCTTCAACCATTCCTTTTGATTTTCAAGAACTCACAAAAAACTTCAATGTCAAAGGATGGCTCCAGTGGAAGAAACTCTATTTACCTGGAATTGCACCGGCTTACGTCACGGGACTTTTAACGGCAGTGGGGGGATCTTGGAATGCGAGCATTGTTGCAGAATATGTCACATGGGGAGACAAGACTCTGGAAGCCAATGGGGTTGGAGCCTATATCGCAGCCTCAACAGCCGCAGGAGATCAAACTCGTATTTTATTAGGGGTTGTGATCCTGACCTGTTTTGTTCTTGTTTTAAATCGTGTTTTATGGCGCCGCTTATATCTCTTTGTGACGACACGCTATCGTTTGGATTAAGGAGCTCTCATGGCCAATAATTTATTAACGCTGACTTCGATTTCAAAATCTTTTGGAAGTTCTGAGATGCCCTCACAAGTCCTTGATCAAATTCAAATGAGCATCAAAGAAAACGAGTTTGTCACCATTTTAGGGCGCTCAGGTTGTGGAAAATCAACGCTTTTGCGAATTATTGCAGGACTCATTGAACCCAATAGTGGCGAGATCCTTTATCAAAATAAAAAATTTACAAGAGATTCTCCACGTCTCGCTATGGTATTTCAATCTCATGCCCTTTTTCCTTGGTTAAATGTTTTAGAGAATGTAGAGCTCGGGCTTGAAGCTTTGGGATTCACGCACGCACAAAGGCGCAGACGCGCCCTTGAGGCCATTGATCTCATCGGTCTTGATGGATATGAATCAGCTTATCCCAAAGAATTATCAGGCGGTATGCGGCAGCGTGTTGGTTTTGCGCGGGCACTTGTGGTTAATCCTGATATTTTACTCCTTGATGAACCTTTTTCTGCTT
Organism: Candidatus Bealeia paramacronuclearis; assembly: GCF_035607555.1. Classification (NCBI taxonomy): domain Bacteria; kingdom Pseudomonadati; phylum Pseudomonadota; class Alphaproteobacteria; order Holosporales; family Holosporaceae; genus Candidatus Bealeia; species Candidatus Bealeia paramacronuclearis. The sequence goes on from NZ_JAVHWZ010000003.1 coordinate 188,713, forward strand.
TAGATGTTTTGACCGCAGATAATATTCGTAATGAACTTATGGAACTTTGGATTGAAAAACATATTCCTACAAAAGCCATCATTATGGTTTCTCACAATGTGGCGGAGGCTGTAGAGCTTTCAAATCGTCTCATTATTTTGAATCATGATCCAGGTCGAATTGTTAAGGAAATTGATATCTCACTGATCTATCCACGCGATGAGACAAGTCAACACTTCCAAACCATTGTTGATGATGTTTACACAACATTGATGGCAACGGCGGAACACCCCGCTTCTCTCAAGAAGGGAGAAAAAGCAAAACGTGTTATTGGGATCGATTATAGATTGCCGGATGTTTCTATTCAGATGTTTCAAGGGCTCATGGACTCATTGCTTGAGGCCCCTTACCATGGAAAGGCTGATATTTTTGCATTGGCGGATTCTGAAAGTCTTTCGGTTACAGATTCGCTTCCTCTTTTTGAAGCGATTGAGTTTTTAGGATTTGCTCAAATTTCAAAGGGAGATATTGAACTTACCAATTCTGGAAAAGCACTTTGTCAGGCCGATATTTTGGAGAGGAAGAAAATATTTGCCTACCACTTGATGCGGCATGTTCCCTTGGCCAAGCATATTTATCATGCTCTTCAAGACACTCCGCGTAATCGTGTAACCAAAGAAAAATTCCTCAGGGAAATGGAAGGCCTTATGCCGCTAGATGAGGCAGAAGAAAATATTTCCATTGTTATTGACTGGGGCAGATATGCAGAACTTTTTGCCTATGATAGCCAGACCGAAATCCTGAGCCTTGAAAATCCTCAGGCGGAAGAACATGCCCTCGGATAAAGAAGAACTTTACTCCATCAAGTTTTGCCGGATGCGATAACGCAAGGATTCGCTGCCATCTGAAGGAAGATCAATTTCCCATAAAACTTGCTGGTGGTTTTTTTCTTGATGGGGATGGGTTTCTCTTAAAATCAGCCAATCTTTATCTGACATATCTTGAACCACAGTGACTTTTTGAGAGATCTTCGAATTGTTTTTGATGTCCAGTCGATAACCCGTCTCAATTACTTGTTCACCAAGTTTCCGGAAGTCAGTTTGCCACATATCTGCTGTAATTTCAGGATTTGTTGAAAGCCTTAAACTGAGTTCATCCCCAATTCCTAAAGACGGCGTTTTGTTTTCGCCTACAAATCTGAGGTTAGCGTCAACGCCTTGCTGGTAGACCTTAACAACACCTGCGGGCAAAGGTATTCCCAGCTGGTTATCTTTCGTATTTCCAATAGAAAGCCAAGTTTCAACAGGTGGCTTCATCACCACACCTTCTTCGTTTTTATTAAGGTTCACTTTGGGATAAATGCGATAACTTTTACGTGTCCTGATATTATCGCGATCTACCCATGCTACACTTTTGGAGGTTCTATCGGCCACAGTTGTGGGTCGCTCAATTTTAAAAATTTGACCAGTTGATTTTTCCTTTGAAGATTGAGCATCGCTGAAATTGAGCATCGCTTTTTGAAGTTCAATTCCGCTGTCATTATGAAAATTGATCCAGCTATTGAGATCCAAGAAATTCGCATCAGCATGAATCACAACGGTATAAGCAGCATCCCAAGAAAGTCCATCCGTAAGGTAAACGATCTCCGCTTCTGTCTCTTTCACATAAGGGCTTTCGACTTTAATAATAAGCTCAGGCTGGGTTGAAAGACGAGCCGGGAGTTGTTCAAATGCCAGACTTTCTTGCGGAACGGATTGAACACGATTTAAAACTTGAACGACAGCACGTTTACCGTCAAGGCCCAAAAGTTTACTTTTCAGGGTATCGTTTCCAAGGCCTGCAGAAGGCAGAATTAAGATCTCTTGATCAATGGCATTTTCAAGCATGACTTGGCTTGAGATAGGGCCGGATTTTAAGGTGTATTCGAGCAACTTTAATTCTTGGTTGGGGTCATTCAGTGCCCTAAAGAGAACAGAGTCTTTGACAATGGAACTGGGGATATCAAGCAGAACGAGTTTATTGGAACCCGGCACCAATTTCATCGATCGCCTCTCGTGAATAAGGGCTTGTCCTTTGGGATAAACGGTGACTTCAATTTGACTTTGATGGGCTTGCGTAACGTTTTGCTCTGTGGACGCACTCGAAAGAGGCGGCGTTAAAAGAAAAAAAATGAGGGTGAGGAAGGAGACATTAATGCTGTTACACCCCCCACAATTATCATCGTGAACTTGTTTCAGTATCTTTTGGTACCCTGAATGATTCCGAATTAAATCCGAGACTAAAGATTCAGGGTGACGTTTTTTAACTTTGTTTCCATATTTAACAGACATCATCTTTTATCCTGCTTTTTGTATATCAGAGGGTGGAAGTTCTCTTGGAATCACCTCAAGCGTTACAGGCGCGGGCAGTGTGACTTCATGCGCAGTCACCCCTAAACTTTCAAATTTTCGAGCGCTAGAAAGGACCCGGTGCTCCAGGCTTCCCATGGCTTGGTTGAAAGATTGAACGGCAGACCCAAGATGGCGTCCCAGTTTTGAAAAATGATCAGCCATATCCATAATTCGTTTGTGAAGTTCACGCCCCAAGTTGCTAATTTCTCTGGCATTTTGAGCCAATTGATCTTGTTGCCAACCATAAGCCACAGATCTTAAAAGCGCAATCAACGTTGTGGGTGTTGCCAAAATGACTTTTTCTTGAACCCCAATTTCTATGAGTTCTGGATCTTGCTCAAGGGCTGCACTGAAGAATGGCTCGCCTGGTAAAAATAGAACTACAAACTCTGGGGAGGAAGGAAACTGCTCCCAATAAGATCTTTGTGAAAGGGCTTTGATGTGGACACGAACTTGGCGTGCATGATCTTTGAGTTTTAAAATCCGCTTTTCATCATCCAGTTCTTCATGGGCCTCAAGGTACGCCGCAAGCGGGGCTTTGGCATCGACCACAATGTGTTTTCCGCCGGGCAAATGAACAACCAGATCGGGGCGCAAACGGACATCATTTTGGTTGATTGAAACTTGCTCTTGGAAATCACAATGGGACAACATCCCCGCCATTTCAACCACGCGTTTGAGTTGCATTTCACCCCAACGTCCGCGCACTTGAGGTGTTTTAAGCGCATTCACCAAATTTGAGGTTTCCGATTTTAAAAGCTTTTGCGTTTGAGAGAGCTCAGTGATTTGATGGCGCAAAACATCATTATCGCTTTGCCTCACTTTTTCGAGTTCCTGAATTTTTTGATCCACCGTTTCCAAAGATTTGCTGACAGGCGTCATCAGATCTTGGATGGCTTTTTGTCGTTGTGTCAAATCTTGACGTGCTGAATCTTGATATTTTTCGAGAGTTGTTTTGGCCAAATCCAAAAACGATTGATTATTATTTTGAAGAGCTTCCGAAGACAGTGAACGAAACGTATGCTCCCACTTTTTCTCCAATTCATCAAAAGCATTAAGCTTTTCTTCCGTCAATCTCTCAAGGTATTGGAACTCCAAACGAGCTTGATAAAGTTTGAGGAGATACCCCAAGATCCCTCCCGCAACAAATCCGCCTACAATTCCGAATAGCAGCTCTTCTGACAACGCAATATTCCTTGTTTTTAAAATCTAGTATAAAAAATCATATCAGCCATGCGATTTTTGTGGCCTTAATAGCTCACATAGTTTATCAAAACTCCTAGCTCTAAGGGATACACCTTTTTAGAGTGATTGACCATAGTTATGGAGGAGTAAAGAGTGGATAATATGTTAATTCCTCAAGCTCTACTGGGTATCGTTACCTTTATCGCAGTAGCTTGGATATTTAGTGAAAGTCGTAAAAACGTTAATTTCAAACAAGTCATTATTGGCCTCCTCATTCAATTTTTGTTAGCCGTTCTTGTTCTTAAGATCGATGCTGTTCGGAATGGGTTTCTTTTCGTAGGAGATGGCGTAATGGCACTTAAAGACGCAACGGTCGCTGGAACAAGCTTCGTCTTTGGATATTTGGGAGGTGGCGATTCTCCCTTCTCTGCCAAAGATGGCGCCAACACTTTTATTTTCGCATTCCAAGCCCTCCCCGTTGTAATTGTGGTCAGCGCCATTGCGATGCTCCTTTTCCATTGGCAAATTTTGCCAGTTCTTGTGAAGTTTTTCTCCAAAGGCTTCCAAAAAGTCATGGGAATTGGAGGAGCGCTCGGTGTTTGTGCCGCGGCTAAAATGTTCCTTGGTCAAACAGAGGCACCACTTTTGATTCGCCCTTATCTTGGGAAATTCACACGAAGCGAGCTCTTCACCGTAATGGTGGCAGGAATGGCCACAACCTCCATTTCCATTATGGTGCTTTATGGCATGATTCTGGAAAAAGTCATCATGAATCCCATTGCACATATCTTAACAGCCTCCGTCATCAGCGTGCCTGCGGCCATTACCATTTCTCGAATTTTGATCCCGCAAGTGGGCGAAGAAACTTCGGGCCATTTGGTAGTTCCTTATAAGTTTTCAGGATCCATGGATGCCATTTCTCAAGGCACAAGCGATGGCATGCGTTTATTCATGAATATCTTGGCAATGTTGATCGTTTTCCTCTCTTTAGTGGCTCTTACCAATGCAATCCTGGGTCTTTTTCCTGGCATTGGGGGCGAGCCCATGAGCCTTCAACTTCTTTTGGGATATGCGCTTTCGCCTTTGGCCTGGCTCATGGGAATTCCTTGGGATGAAGCGCTTATCGCGGGAGGTCTTTTGGGCAAGAAAACAATCTTGAACGAGATTGTGGCCTTCATCAGTTTGGCTTCAATCCCTCAAGGCATTTTCAGCGCTAAGACCAGTTTGATCATGACTTATGCGCTTTGTGGATTTGCAAACCTCAGTAGCATCGGGATTCAAATTGGAGGCATCGGCACTATGGTGCCCGAGCGTCGCCAAGAGATCATCTCACTTGGCCTCAAAGCCATGATTGCAGGGACTGTCGCCAGTTGTATGAGCGGTGCCATGATTGGTATCATCACCAGCTTTGGTTGAGGAAATTAATTCTTGAAAAAAAGCCCCTGATCATTTCAGGGGCTTTTTATGGTAAAAATGTGAATTATAAATCTCAGCAATTATATTAATAAAAAGGCCAGTAAATCCCGTAAGAGTCAGTGCTTTATCTTTCTGGACAAATATTAAAAGAATTTTATTTGCATTCAATGACTCTGAATGAACTCGTACATTTCTAAATAAGCTATCGACATTTCAAGAACGCTTTGTTAAAAATTCAATCATTCCTTGAGGGCGCTTAGCTCAGTTGGTAGAGCAGCTGACTCTTAATCAGCGGGCCAGAGGTTCGAATCCTCTAGCGCCCACCAAGGAAATAAATACACTACGGCTCGCTTTCTTTGAGGAGATCTCTGGGTTAACTGCGAGAAAAAACACAATCTGAAACTCTTTTAAATGTATTAAAAATTCCCGTTAAGCCCTTTTTTCTGAAGGGACATTCAGCCAGCTTTTCTTTTCATTTAAGAGAATCGTGATTTGATCTGCGGGCATGGGCCGTGCAAAATAATAGCCTTGACCATAAGTACATCTGAGTTCCTTCAGTCGGATTGCCTCATCCTCATGCTCAATACCTTCCGCAACCACATTCATACCCAAGGAATAGGCGAGCATGATGATAATTCTGACAGTTTCGACAAATTTTTCGTCTTCCCTCATTTTTGAAATAAAGGATTGATCAATTTTTAAGGTATCGAAAGGATAGCGGTGGAGATAACTGAGGGAAGAATATCCTGTTCCAAAATCATCAATAGCCAAATTAACACCGAGTCCTTTAAGTTCGCGAAGAACTCTCTCCGCTTTGTCGGGGTCATTCATAATGATGCTTTCGGTGACTTCAAGCTTGAGGCAAGAGGCTTTGATCGCGGTCTGATTAAGGATGGGAAGAATATCAGGCACAAAACTCCTATGCTCTAATTGTTTTCCAGAAACATTAACCGTCATGAATAGCTTTTCATGAGACGGAAAAAGTTTATGCCATTCCACAAGCTGTCTGCATGCGGTCTCAAGAGCCCAACGTCCAAGAGGTACAATCATTTTGGTTTCTTCAGCTAAGGGAATAAATTCCCCTGGGGTCACAATTCCATGGTTGGGACGATCCCACCTCATCAAAGCCTCAAAACCGCTGATCTCACCAGTCCTTAAATTCACGATAGGCTGATAGTAAAGAATGATTTCTCCACGTTCAATGGCGCGTCTTAAATTAGATTCCAGTTTGAACATGGCAATTGTCTCATTACGCATGCTTTCATCAAAAATCTCAACACGACCTTTTCCATTTTCTTTGGCGCGATACATGGCAATATCCGCATCTCTTACAACTTCTTCCGCCCGATTGTAATGTGCATCGCTCATAGCAACCCCAATGCTGAGCGTGGGGAAGATTTCTTGATCTTGAATGATGATAGCGGTCGAAGCCGCTTCAAGAAGACGATTGGCGAAGGAATAGACTTCTTCAAGGCCTTGGATATCAGTCAGAAGAATTGTAAATTCATCCCCCCCAAAGCGCGCAATGGTATCTCCTACACGGGTGCATTTTTCAAGGCGTTTGGAAAGAGCGATTAAAAGCTCATCCCCGGCTTTATGTCCCATACTATCATTGACGTTTTTAAAGCGATCCATATCGAGAAAGAGGACGGCATGAGGAATGCGTTTGACAAGGACCTGGGTCAGACGATCCATAAAAAGAGCTCGATTGGGAAGCCCTGTTAAAACGTCGTGAAAGGCATCATGCACAAGACGTTGTTCGGCTTTTTTACGCTCTGTTGTATCTGTCAGAGAGCCTACAAAACGGGTGGCTTTTCCCTCCGCATTTTTAACAGCAAGGCCGCGTGAGACGACCCAAATATAGCGCCCTTTTTGATTGCGCAGACGATACTCACATTCAAAATGTTCGCTTATCCCTGTCAAATGAGACTCTATATCGATCTTCACCGTTTCTTGGTCTTCAGGGTGAATACGCTTAAGCCATTCTTCAGGTTTTTCGGAAATTTCATCCTCTTTGAATCCCAACATTGCTTTCCAACGGGAGGAGTAAAAAACCTTATCCGCAACCAAATCCCAATCCCAAAGACCATCATTGGCGCCTTGAGCGGCCAGCGCATACCTTTCTTCACTAGTTTTCAAATCTCGTGTAGCCTGTTCTACTTCTTGGGAAAGCATGTGGGCATGATCTGCGAGTTTTTTTTGACTTACACTGAGTGCCAGCATGTTTTTTGTGCGGGCTAAAAATTCGTATCGATCCACAGGTTTTGTGATGAAATCATTAGCCCCAGATTCAAGAGCTTTCCATAAAACGGGCTGATCATAAACGGCAGAAATTAATACAAGTGGAACAGACCCACATTTGGGAATTTTACGGAATTGTTTAATGAAATCCACGCCATTGATAAGATCAAAATTATAATCCACATAGACAAGATCAGGGAAGTTTTCCTTCGCCCAGTCCAAAGCTTTAAAGGGGTCTTCAAACAAGATAAAATCTATGTTTTTAAGCTCTTTCAACATGCCCTGAAAAAGCATTAAGTTAATAGGGCTTTGATCCACCATCAGAATAATCTGCTTAGGCGTCTCTTGATTTTCCGTGAAATCTCCCATAGGGCCCCTTATGATTTTTTATTTTTTATGTTAATAGATTTTATCATAGTCTAAGTTTTTTAGGTTACTAAATTATTAACGGAAGGGACCAAACGTGGCCAAACTCCATTTTTATTATTCTGCGATGAATGCAGGAAAAACAACAACATTGCTGCAATCTAACCATAACTATCGCGAGCGCGGTATGTTGACGTTGATGTTCACGCCCTCAGTTGATGATCGTTATAAAAAGGGCCTCATTAAATCCCGCATTGGTTTGGAGCAAGAAGCGATTCCCTTTGATCCAGATTTTAATTTTTTTGACTATGTTTCAAGTTGTGTCAAAAAATTACCCCATCCCATTAAATGCATTTTGGTTGATGAAGCTCAATTCATCAACAAAGCTCAAGTTCTTCAATTAACCCAAGTGGTGGACGAGCTCAAAATTCCAGTTCTTTGTTATGGCCTGCGCACAGATTTTCGGGGAGAGCCTTTTGAGGGCAGTAAGTACCTTTTGGCCTGGGCTGAGGAAATGACTGAAATTAAAACCATTTGTCATTGTGGAAAAAAAGCCACCATGAGCGCCCGCGTCAATGAAAAAGGGCAGATCGTCTCAGAGGGCGAGCAGATCGAAATCGGTGGAAATGATAAATATGTCTCCTTGTGCCGAAAGCACTGGACGCAAAAAGAATTATCCTCCCCACACACCTTGAAGGAGCCGTTCAAGGCCCTCTCGGTCGCTTTCTGAGGAACCACTATCTTGACCTTCACCTTCTGGAGAGTCCTCTTGAATTTCTGAAGGCTGAGGGACCACGGGACTTGAAGATTCGCCATAAACGGATTTCATAAAATCACGCCACAATCGCAACGAAAGGCTCCCCCCAGAAATGGGGATTAATGATTCGTTATTGTCATTTCCGGTCCAAGCGCCCGCCACAAGGTCACCCGTAAATCCAACAAACCAATGATCGCGATCTTTTTGCGTAGTTCCCGTTTTGGCAAAGGCAGGCCTTCCCAAATTGGCGTTCCGACCCGTTCCATAATCGATCACGGCACTCATAAGTTGACGCATTTCAGAGACAATTTGAGGATCTATAATTTGCGTTCCGACTTCTGTTTTACGTTGATAAAGCGTCTCACCAGAAGGCGTTTCAATTTTTACAATTGAATAAGGCCATACATGTTGTCCGTGGTGGGCAAACGTGGCAAAAGCAGAAGTCATGTCTAAAAGTGTGACCTCCCCTGTTCCTAAAGCAATGGTGAGATCCCGGGGGAGCTTTTGCCCAATTCCCAAACGCTTTGCAAGGCTTGCTATAGCTGTGGCTCCTACAAAAGATGCAAGGCGAACGGAAGCCGTATTAGCTGAATACGCAAACGCATCTTGAAGCGGTACCTCTCCCTTAGGTTTGTATTTAAAATTCCCTGGACTCCATTTTCCAATGGTGATGGGAAGATCGCTCACCATGCTGTAAGGATGTAATCCTTTTTCAAGGGCCGCCAAATAGATTACCATTTTAAAAGCGGACCCCGGTTGACGGAGCGCTTGGGTGGCTCGATTAAATTTACTTTGTGCGTAATTTACACCTCCGATTAAGGAAACAATTGCGCCTTGGGGGCGCATAGCCAAAAAGGCCATTTGATGAGCATTGGCTACAGATCCATGTTCTTGAATAATTTTTTGAAGTTTTTCTTCGGCCTTGTTTTGAATATTTAAATCAAGTGTTGTGGTCACAATCAAATCAGACCCATCGGCGGAAACATAATCCCCGATGGAATCCACCACCCAATCACAAAAATAGCGAATATTTTGGCCGCGGTGAACTTCGGGGGGGGAGGATGCCATAACGAGGGCTGCCTCTTTGGCGCCTTCTGTAATATAGCCCTCCTCAACCATACTGGTTAAAACTTGAGCAGCGCGCCCATCGGCTAATTGCGGATTATTGGCGGGCGAATAGCGGGACGGCGCTTTTAAAAGACCTGCAATGACCGCAGATTCATAAAGGGTTAACTCTCTCGCATGTTTTCCAAAGTAATGCTCGGCCGCAGCCTCAATTCCAAAAGTACCCGACCCTAAATAAACGCGATTTAAATAAATAGTCAGAATTTGATCTTTTGTAAATTTATGCTCCAGCCAAATGGCCAAGAGAGCTTCTTGGACTTTTCGTCGCAGCGACCGGTCATTCACATCATATAGATTTTGGGATTGTAAAAAATTTTTGGCCAACTGTTGGGTGATCGTACTTCCGCCTTGAACGACATGACCCACCCGCCAATTGACCCAAACCGCACGAAGAAGCCCCAAAACATCAACTCCAAAATGAGAATAAAAACGCCGGTCCTCAATGGCCATCAATGCTTGCACAACATGAGGGGGCAATTCATCCACCTTGACCGCGCGTCCATGAAGATCACCGTAGGTGGCAATCCGTGTGCCGTCATGACTCACGAGCGTAATACTGGGTTTTCGGGGAGTCATGGAAATCTGGTCTAAATTGGGGAGATCGTATCCAAACCACATAACAGCACAAGCGAGGAAAAACACGCCCCAAACCGCAAAAATTGTGCCCCATTTCAAACAAAAAAACGCGAATTTTCTCTCTTTTTTGACCTTCGTTTTTTTGGGACGTGCTGGTTTTTCTGATTTCGGGGAGCTCTCTCGTTTTTTCTTTTTTGGTTTTTTTTCAAGATCATCGACGCCACCAGAAAGTGGCGCCCGTTCCCGAGGGTCAATTGTAAAGCCTGAATTGCGCTTGTCAGTCATAATTAATTTATCAATAAAACAGATCTTATTTCGCCAAGACTATGCTTGAGATTGCGCCAATTTGCAACGTAGCTTTTTTCTGCTCTCACCTACATCCGAACATCGTGACTAATAATGAAATTCCAGTAGGATTCAAGCCTGCGCAAAAGCTTGACGGTATCCTCAATATTTTTGTCATAAAATCCATTATGCACAAGATTTTTAGAGTGCTCTTCATAGATTTCATCCATCCTTTTGTAGAGAGCGAGGCCTTTTTCCGAAAGGCGAATCTTGCTCGAGCGTCTATCATGAAATGACGCCTCTTGGATAAAGTATCCATTTTCCACGAGCTTTTTGAGATTATAAGAAACGTTGGATCCCAGGTAATAGCCACGATTGGCAACTTCCCCCACTGTCATTGTATCTTGCCCCACATTATAAAGAATGAAGCATTGGACATTATTAATATCGTGAAGTTCCATCCGATCAAGCTCAATTCTCACAACTTCCATAAACTGGCGATGGAGACGCTCGATGGCCGATATCAGGTCTAAGTATCCTTCTTTCATCGGTTTTCCCCCGTTATATTCATCTTTAATAAAATTATAACCAAAAATAGGTTAAATTTTATTTAATGCCGGGAAAGTTTTTGAAATACAGGATTAAAAAAATTTTAGGGAAGGAAAATATAAAAATAAGTGTTAAAAATCAATCTCCTCAGGCTTTTTAAAAAGTCTGAGGAGATCCAACTAAATAGAATTAGAATTTCTTTTTTTTAAGATGATTTCCAAAACGTAATACTTGATTAGCAGCTTGATCTAAAACTCTATCCGTTTCTTTGCCGACTTTTTGGCCAATAGTAAGATCTTTTTGTTTTTGATCATTCTGCTGTTTTAATGCAGCAAGCCTTTGCCGCATTTCTTCCTCTTTAAGCTTTTGAGCTCTTAATTCCTCAGCTTGAATTTGCTCCTCCAATGTGGGGGAAGCTTTCCGGGCAGGTGTAGTTTGACTCCCTTCAATTCCAGGCATGTCCTGATCTTCACCACTAGCATTTAGAGCTGTTGATATGAATCCTGCAAGAAGGAGGAGAAATAACGTAATGTATTTTGACATGGGGAACCTCATACTGAGCTGTTGACACTACACACACTTACGATGCCGTGATTTTTTCTACAAGTTGAAAATCAACCATTACCTCGCAGAAAATTGATAATTCCTGAGAAATCTTTTTCACCCTCTCCTTGATTGCAGAAAAGATTATAAAGCGACATCGCCTCAGCACCCAAGGGGCAGGACGTGGCTGTGGATTCGGCAGCGTGACTTGCAAGTTTCAAATCTTTAAGCATCATGTGCGCCATAAACCCTGCTTGATAATGGTTGTTAGAAGGTGCTGTTTTTACCAAACCTGGAGAAGGACAATAACTTGTTAAAGCCCAGCATTGGGTAGAAGATCCGGAGGCCACTTCAAAAAATTTATCAGCAGAGAGCCCTAGTTTCTCCGCCAGGTTAAACGCCTCAGAAATGCCAATCATACTAATACCTAAAACCATATTGTTGCAGATTTTTGCGGCTTGACCTGCGCCCCCATCGCCGCAATGAACAATGCGTTTTCCCATGAACTCAAGGTAGGGTTTGAGATCCTCAAAATTTTTCGGACTTCCCCCCACCATAAAAGTAAGTGTTCCTGCTCTAGCACCTCCAACCCCTCCAGAAACAGGCGCATCAAGAAACCGAAGGCCGCGCGATTGGGCATCTTCATGCAATCGTATTGTGGTTTCAATATCAATTGTGGAGCAATCACAAAAAAGGGCCGTTTCAGGGGCGATTTCGAATATGCCACTCTCGCCCAAATAAACGGAGGCAGAATGGCGCCCTTCGGGAAGCATAGTGATAATCAGCTCAGCGCCTTCAACGACATCTTTAAGGGAAGGCGAAACCTTTCCCCCCTGAGCCACAAGCGCCTCAAGCGCTTCGGGAACAAGATCAAATCCTACCACCTCATGACCGGCTTTGATAAGATTTGCGGCCATAGGCCCCCCCATGTGTCCCAAGCCAATAAATGCGATTTTTGTCATGTGGTGTCCCCTCTGTTTTTAAATATGTGGAGTCAACTCCTTTTCGCCTAAAGACGCGAAATAAGAAGATACCATCTCTGACGTTGCCCCTTCAAGTGTACTTGGCGACCAATGTGGTGATTGATCTTTGTCGACCAAAACGGCGCGCACACCCTCATAAAAATCATGAGAATGCATGAGATGTTGGCTAATGCGAAACTCTCGCTTCATTGTCTCAAAGAAGGGAGAGGATTTGTCATGCTTTATGATTTGCTCAAAAGCAATTTTTAGGCTTAAAGGTGATTTTGATTTCAGGGTTTCATAGGTCCTCTCTCCAAAAAGAGATGCATCCTTTTCAAGGCTTTTGAGAATAGCTTCAACTGAATCCCGACCAAAATGATCATCTATGCGTTTTTGTTCTTGAGCGAGTTCTGAAGGGGCAAGCTTTTTCTCATAATTTTTGAGAAGACCTTCCAGATCTTCCGTTTTTTGAAGATCACGTTTAAACTTCTCCCATTCTGCGTGGGGAATGTGATGTGTCCCAAGCCCCGCATAAAGTGAATCAGATGCCTTTAAGCGTGCGCCTGTAAGCGCCAAATATAGCCCCATTTTGCCAGGCGCTTGTGACAAAAAGGTGGTTCCACCCACATCGGGGAAAAAGCCAATTCCCGTTTCAGGCATGGCAATCATGACAGATTCGCTGAGAATTCTATATTTCCCATTAACCGAAACCCCAAGGCCGCCCCCCATGGCAATGCCATGGATCATGGAGATGTAAGGCTTAGGATATTGGTGAATGAGAGTGTTGAGTATGTACTCTTCGCGAAAAAACGCATCACAAATCTCAAATTTTTCGGATTTTCCCGCATCATAAACCGCACGGATATCACCGCTCTTACAAACTTATCCAAACCTAACCATATTTTACTAAAGTTACGCATGGTGTTGTATTCCTGATTCAACGCAGGTAGTTTCACTTATTTGACGAGCAAATGAGCCAGAGCTTCCCACTCCACAGGCATAAGTTTCGGGCGAGCTGCCCGTACATAAACGTTGTAAATTAAGGGCTGCATTCACATCTCTGTCATGAGATTGGTTGCAATGTGGACACGTCCAATGTCTCTCCGACAACTTTAAATCCGCATAAACACATCCGCAGCTATGGCAGAGCTTGCTTGACGGAAAGAACCGATCAGCAACAAAAATTTGAGCATTATAGAGACCTGCCTTATATTCCAATTGACGCCTGAATTCATAAAAAGACTGATCTAAAATATGTCGAGCTAATTTTCTGTTCGCTGACATACCTTTGACATTTAGGTTTTCAATGCCAATTTCATGATGATTCAGGACAATATCGGTTGTTGCCTTATGGAGATAATCACGTCTGATATTAGCGATTCGGGCGTGAAGACGTGCCAGTTTTTGAGTATGCTTTTTAAAATTCATACTCTTTTTATCTTTACGAGATAGCTGTCGAGAAGATCGTTTTAACTTCTTCAGCAAAGCGGTATGTGCCTTTGCTCCCTCAACAACCATGCCATTGGATAAAGTTGCCAGTTTTGTAATACCCAAATCCACACCCACAATACCTTGGTTCTTGCGTACATGAGGCAGTTTGTCTATTTCAACACTGATGGATGCAAACCATCGGTCTGCAACTCTTGAGATCGTCAAGGATTTTATTTGTCCTTGAAATCTCAAATTCTCTGTTATTTTGACCCATCCCAAACAAGGAATTTGAATCTTTTTACCTGTCACACGAATGGCAGACTCTCCTTTTTGGGGCGGACCATTGTCCGCTCTAAAGCTATCCCTGATTCCTTTCTTTTTAAACTTGGGATATCCTCCCTGTTTGCGGAAAAAGCGGTTAAAAGCTGATCCTAAATTTTTGATGGCTTGTTGAGGGGCATTTTTAGTGACCTCTTGCATCCAAGGATATTCTTCCGCCTTACAAGCATTGAGAAGTTTACGCAGGCTTATTTCTGTAGGCTTCTCACCATTCTGGTATTGTTTCTTCCATTGATCTAAAGCCCAATTATAAGCAAAGCGTGCAACACCGCAGGCTTTTCTAAAATAAGTCGCCTGCTTATTATTTGGCTTCAATTCTACTTTATGAACTAACAGCATCGTAGGCTTCTTTCAGACCTTCCAATAATTTCTTGTTCTTTTTACTTCTCGCACCATACAATCTGGCCGAAAAAACAGTGATAATTTCCAACACATCTTTGGCGAGTTCCTCTTCAAAAGAGGGTTCTTTCCCTTGATTGATAATCACAACTTCTACCTGATTCATCTCACAAATGGAAAAGATTAATTCTGCTCCAAATCTTAACAGCCTGTCTTTATGGGTTAAAACCAATCGACCTGCTTCTCTGTCTAAAATGGCACTAATCAGGATCTTCAGACCCTTTTTGTTGTAATTCATACCACTGCCAAGATCCGCAATGGTCTCAAACTTCCAACCTTGAGCTGCACAATACATCTCAAGGACTTGTTTTTGTCTTTCCAAATCCTGCCGTTGATCGTGACTGGAAACACGAGCATAGCAAAGCGTTTTTCTATCTATCTTTTCAGTGCGAACAAGATGAGGGCGCAAGGCAGATAAAGGATAACGTCTTTGTCCTCCCGCTGTTCTTTCGGGAACAAGGCGACTCTCTTTTTCCCATCGCCTTAATGTGCCATTTGACACTCCAAGAATACGACTGGCTTCTCTGATACTCAATAACTTATCCATAATTGGATAACTATATACAAGTTTAGATAGGTTTTAAAGAGCAGTTATTAACCCCCCGCACAAAAGGCTTTTTCACCGGCCCCTTGAAGAAGAACAAGACGAACTTGAGAATCATTCCTCCAGGCAAGCAAAGTCTCCCAAAGCCCTCGAATCATCGCAAGGGAAAGAGCATTTAAAGCTCGCGGCCGATTGAGGGTAATAACGCCCACCCCCGATTCAACGTGTGTGAGAATTTCTGGCTCTGGACGTTCAATTTCGAGAGGGAGCAATGTCATGAGATGGAGATCCTTTTATAATTTTGTATTTATTTAAGAAATGGCTCATTTGAAATGGAATTAAATCTCATAACCCCCTAAAATGTCAAGGAGGCATCCAGGAACTATATCCTTTAGCGTCTCGACAATAAAGCTCACGAAACCGTGGAATTGTGAAGGCTTATCTGAGATCCAATTTCTCAGGTCGTGCATACATCAAGTAATTCATAGAAACATCAGGGGTGAGTTTCCAAGATCGTGTAAGAGGAAAAAACGTCAATCCTTGAGTTGCGTAGGGCGTAAACCCTTGAAGGTTCAAAAGGCGTGAAAGCTCTTGTGGGGAGATGAATTTCTCCCAAGTATGCGTCCCTTTGGGTGCCCATTTCAAAATATATTCGGCCGTCAAAATTCCAAAAAGATAAGACTGGGCTGTCCGATTTAACGTCGAGAGAAAAAGGTGCCCCTGAGGTGCAACGAGTGAGGTTAAGGCCTGCAAAAAAGCCTCAGGATTGGCAACATGCTCAATCACTTCATAAGAAATCACAACATCAAATTTGAGCCCCTCTGATGCCAAATCTTCTGCCGTTGTAGATCTATAATTAATATTAAGACCCAAGGCGCTAGCATGGGTTTTGGCAATTGAAATACTGTCATTTGTAGCATCAATGCCCGTAACCTGGGCCCCAAGTCGCGCAAGCGGCTCGCACAAAAGGCCTCCTCCGCACCCCACATCAAGAACATTCATCTTCTCAAGATTTGGAACACCTTCGGCCTTTAAATTGTCGATAATAAATTGAAGGCGCAAAGGATTCATGCGGTGCAAAATACGAAATGCTCCCTTTTCATCCCACCAAGACGCTGCATGCGCTGAGAAATTTTCAATTTCGCGTGCATCAACGGTCATCAGTTTTGTGTGTCTCATTGTATTCATAGCAATATAATATAACCTGAATAAGAGAGGGGAGTAAATGTGCATCATTAAGAAAACAGTTTTTTCATGAAATTCATTTTTCATTAAAAAAAATACAATGTCATTTCCTCCATCTCAGAGAATGACAATGTGGAGTGAAAAAGGGTTACTTTCTATTAACTGAAATGCAACAGCTATTATCCTTGGGAGGAGTGCAATGCGGTGGAAAAGAGACCGCCACAAAATACTCCACATCGTCTTGAAAAAGTCCGGGCTTCGTCGTTAAAAAACAATTTGGAGCCCCATTTGTAGAGTTGCTATTGGCCGGATAATAATAAATGATAACTTCTTCATTTAGCTTATTTCTAGGTAACGTATAGCTTGTTCCAATGGGACTATTATATACTGTCCATTTTCCGGCCTGAAAATGTAGTGTCGCGTCTGATAAAGCTACTGAGCTGGAAAGAAGCGTAAAGGCTAAAGTCCAGACCAAATTTTTCATGACATCCCCCCTAAGATTTATTGGAAGATGTTGTGTAAATATGGATTTGGGGGCTTGTAATCGCCTCATCAAAAGCTTCCCTCAGTTGGAACTTCGACGAATCAATACCCATCTCAGAAAGAGTTGCGATTACCTCTTGTCCTTTTTGAGTTCCATTTCCAGGTTTGGCCTGACTCGAGACAACCACAACATCAAAATGAGCCTGCGGGTCAGTATCCAAAGCACGATTAACGGAGGCGTAAGTGTACCATTTATAAGGCGCATTCTCTTTTTTCAAATCCACAATAGCCAAGGGAGGTCGACTTTGGGCAGTCGCAGCCAGAGATAAGCGCTCAGAAGAAACCATGATCTTTTCTGAGGGAGGCGACGTATCATCGTGAGCTTCAACGGACATAATCGGAGCAGCCGTTTTGACCTCCGCCTTAGGAAGTGGTGCAAGGGACCCCTCTGGTAAGTGAGATTGAGGGGATGCTATTTTTATTGGCGCCTTATGATGTCCTTCCGCAATTTTTCGGATTACCGGTTGAGAGTGAGTTTCTGAAGACTTTATTTCAGGCGCCGAGGCCTCAACAACTTTTTTCTCGAGAACTGGTGGCTTTTTCACCCCCATCGCCATTTGCATGTCAGCCTTTTTTGGATCAACCGTCTCTTTGGGAGCGGGAGTTACAGCTACTTTTTCTTCAAGTTTTTGTGGCGGCGCACTTGCCGTTTTTGCTCCCAGCTTTGGAGATGAAACTGAAGCAATCGGGGCGGTTGAGATTTTCGCTATAGGGTGCGGAGGCGTAATTTTAGGCGCTTCATTGGCATGCAAGGATGACGTTGAGGATTTGTGTGTTTGGCTCAGGATGTGGGCTTTTCGGATTTGAGCTTCAGAAAGTTTCTTCAAAAAATCGGGGCCCGTTTCTACCACAGGAAATGGAGGAAGTGTCGCCAAAGAGGTATATGATTTTCCCATGAATTTTGAGGATTGGGCCCCACGTACGCGCTCTTGACCAATCCAATGTTCTTGACGCGAATTGAGACCTACCGTCATCTCCATAACGTCATGAGTCAGAATAGCGAGCTTTTCAATTGACTCTTTCAGAAGAGACAGGTTGGACCGGTCCTGTGGGGTTGCATTTACGTTTTTAAGATCTGCATTCGTGCTTGCGTAAAAGTTATTTAATTTTTCATGGAGACTTTGCAATTGGGTGGTGATGGCTGTGGTTTTTCCAATTGCACTTTGCAGTTCAGTTAATTTCTTTTCGGCTTTTGCAGGATCTGACCTCTCTAAAAATTTGCGATAGGAGGATGCCATTTTAAAACTATTGCGATTGGCGTTTTCAAGCTTGTTTTGAATTTGCGCCAATTCTCTTTGTGCGGAAATGGCATCTTTTTGATGGGTCAATGTCAGTTGATGCAGTTTTGTATCCTTTGAGGTCAAACGAAGCTTTCCAATATCTTCAACTTTGAGAATTGCAATTTGTTCAGGGAGAAGCGAGGTTGTGTCCCGAGTAATGGTGGGTGCCATCATTTTTTCAATTGGTTTTTCCTGTGTGGCACTGCCTGAAAGTGTGCACAAAAGTGCAAGTAAACTTTGTGATTTTTTTGTGAACACGCGTTTTTTCATTTCAAATCCCCAGCTCCCTGAAAGCCTATAATATTTAGTAAAAATTTTACCAAATATTAACTGATTTTTAATGTTTGCGTTGGGGTTTGTGAATAAATGGCAACCAAAGACAAGCAACTGTGGCGATGAAGCCACTCGCCATGAAAGCAACTTCGGGACTAATATAGTCCCACAAAAAGCCCACAAGGACATTCGAGCTTAAAATACAAACACCATTAACTATATAATAAATACCAAAGGCCGTTCCCCGCGCTTCATGGTGGCAAGTATCGGCAATTAATGTGACGAGTAAACTTTGGGTCATACCGACTTGCAGTCCCCACAAGAAAACACCGAAAAGCACGCCCGCAGGACCCCATGCTGTGGCCAAGAAAAAGTTAGCCGCACCCACAAACAAAAATCCAATACCCACCAAAATTCTGCGGTCCATTTTATCCGAGAGAAAACCAATGGGATATGCGCAAAGGCTTGTTGCGAGATTTTGAGTCACCATGACAATGGGGATCATGTAACTGGGAAGCCCTGTCGATTCTGTCCGGAGAACCAAATAAGAACTATTAAAACTTGCAAGCATAAAGTTGCCACTCATGAAAATAATCAACCAAAAGCTCATGGGAAGTTTTCGGATTGAGGCTTTCCATTCTGTAAATGTTAAGCGTTCGGCTTTGACTTTTAATTCTTGAGGTGGCTTGTCTTTGACAAAAAGGATCAAAACCAACAAAGCCAATGAGGTGGGAAGCATCCCAAAGAAAAAGACGAAAGAATAATTATTGGCAGTAAACCACAAAAGTCCAATAGTAATAATAGACCCAATGGTTGAGCCAAATCTTCCCAAAGTTTCCCGCAAGCCATAGCAGGCCCCTTTAATGTTTTTGGGAGCATAATCACCAATGAGTGCTTCTCGTGGAGAGGCTTCAAACCCATTTCCCACGCGATCCAAACAGCGCGCAAAAAAAACGCCTTCCACCGTGGTAGAAAGGGCTATAAAAGGCCTTGAAATAATAGAAAGTGCATATCCCACAGCAATAATGTTGCGGCGTTTGTGTATAATGTCGCTTAAGGATCCTGAGAACATCCGCAAGAAAAGAGAGAGGGCTTCAACAAAACCCTCCAAAACACCCACAGTCATGGTCGAGGCGCCCAACACATTACTGATATAAAGAGGAACAATACTATAATTAATTACAGAAGCAATTTTGCTCAACATTGAGGAAAGTCCAAGGGCCCAGACAGCCCGAGGGATGTGGGGATGAAAAACAGGGGCTTTCGTAATTTCCAAGGTCAAAAAACTCTCTTAAAGGGCTTGCAGTTCTTTTTATACACTTCCGTAAGATTTGTCTATGACAGCTTGCATCTCTGTCAGGGCCACCTCATGAAAATTTTTGAGTGAGGATATTGGAAAGG